>JAJYGT010000060.1 GCA_021785005.1 Actinomycetes bacterium | reverse complement strand
ACCAACGGATAGCGCTTTAAGCGCCGATCTTGACCCGTTCATTATTAATTCCCCCCGGGGATTCCCCGCAATTAAAAGCAAACATCATTACATTGGGTTTAACGATCGCCCCCGTAATCGCTTATCCAACAGATTCGTCTGACGAATCTTTGCGAAATCATACCCTGAATTACGCTGCGAAGTGGCTCGTTTATAAATTATTGTGATGAGAAAATGCAAGACATCTGCTAGATGAATCAAGTTGTGCTACTTTGTGGCTCGTTTATTTCCAAATTCAAAAGGCTCTATAGCACCTCGTTAGTCCACGCCATAAGCAAAAGGTTCGGCGTTTTGACACCTGGAGTAGCCATCCGCTTTCGCTGAGCCGAGAGCCAGAGCGACTTCGCATTAGTTGGGTCATGAGCATGAGCACGACCGTCAACTTCAAGAGCATGGGTTCGAATTCGGATGTGGTCCGCTTCGAAGGATTGCACGCGCAAACCGGAGGTGGGCTCAAAACCATCTACGTATCAGCCGCTGATTTGGTAACTAAGTGTCAGAAGGCAGTTTTTCCCGAGCAAATGAGGTCTCTTAAAAGAGAATGTATGTTCAGCCAGCGCTCTCGATTCTTGATCTATGTCGACATCGGCATAGCTTGATGAGCTTGGATATTTACTCCTAGCCCAAGAAGAGCCAGGTTATTTATTTGAACTTACATCAAGAAGGTATCGACACACTTGAACGATAATTACCGCAAATGGGTCAATGTCGTCCTGGGGAGAAACAATGTCTGACAACCGACTAACAACCGCATTGCTAGACAGATGGCTTCACCGCTGCGTATTAGGCAACATTCAAGGATTGTTACTAGCCACCCCAATTTCATGGCGCTTCATCAGTTGAACTAAAACGTTTTTCTGAATTTTTGTTTAAGCTTTGTCGGTTCTTCGCCGAAACTATATCAATCCACTCCGTGGGTGACCCTGTGAGTCTTGCCGCAAGAACCGCGTCATCATGGATGGACGACGTGGATATATCAAGGAGGAAAAAGTAAATGTCGCTCTCGATTAATACTAACATTGCAGCAATTGATGCATACAATAACCTAAATTCAACCAGCAATGCTTTGGATAAGACCATTTCGCAATTGTCTTCAGGCTTGCAAATTCAAACCGCAGCAGATAATGCTTCAGGTTACGTTATTTCGCAGGATCTGCAAGTGCAATCGAACGGTCTAAACGTTTCAATTAGCAATGGCCAGAATGCAATTTCTGTTCTTCAGGTTGCCGATGGTGCCATGAACCAACAGACTGCAATTCTGCAGAGAATGAACGAACTTGCTACCCAGGCATCTAACGCAGGCAGCATGAGCACTAGTGCATATACTGCTGTGAACTCTGAGTATCAGGCTCTTTCCACTCAGTTGAACCAAATTGCAAACAGCACGTCATACGGCAGTTCTACCAACACTTTGCTAAACGGTTGCGTTTCTAACTTAACCTTCCAGCTAGGTGCGTACAATAGCTCAAATGATGTTGTAGCAGTTACGTTGAACGCGACCACAGTAGGTGCTTTGAACCTGATCACGTCGTCAATCTCAAGCCTCACCTTTGCTACTCAGGCAATGAGTTCAGTGCAGTCGGCGATTGACTTCATCGCCACGGTTCAGGGTGCACTCGGTGCAGCGCAGAACCAAATTCAAGCTGACATTGCAAACTTGACTGTAACGCAGCAAAACGTTCAGTCCGCTAACTCTACTCTTGTTGATGCAAACATGGCTCAAACAATGACCACGTTTACGTCACAGCAGATATTGATGCAGGCTGGTACCGCCATGCTAGGTCAAGCACAGCAGCTGCCCGCTATGCTTTTGAAACTCATTCCTTAGTATTATTCATAACATTTGAACACGGGGTATGGGTGGCATTATTTGTTCACTCATACCCTTTTGGGTATTCCTGTGAAATCCTTGTCGTTTCTCGAAAGGTTGTTCGCTAATGACTGTATCATCAACTTCTTCAACATCTACGTCGAATCCAACCGTTAGCACGTCGTCTACGGGCGGCCCGGCGATATCTTTTGGCGGCGTAATCTCTGGATTGAACACCCAACAGATCATCGCTGCATTGATGGTGGCTTATAAGCAACCACAGGTAAATATCCAAAACCAAATGAATACAATCAACAATAACATGTCGGATTATCAGACATTGTTGGGTCAGTTGAGCTCAATGCAAACTGCCGCCGATGCGATCAACCAAACTTACCTTTGGGACGCAACCAATGCTTCGTCGTCCAATTCTGCGGTTGCTACCGCAACAACTTCTGCCGGGTCAGCAACCGGATCAATTTCCTTTAACGTCAACCAGTTGGCTCAGGGCAATGTACAAATTAGCAACAATTACCTCGGATCAACCTCTAGCACAGCGGCGGTTGCACCACTTTTGATTGGAACCGGTGCAGCACAATATGGATTCACTACACTTACAACTGGTTCGGGACTTACTCTTGGTACTCACAGCGTTTCTGTTGGAACAGCATTGGCGGGCGCATCGACAACCGGCACTAGCCAACTTGCCAGTTCGACGACAATAACGACTGGAACCAACGATACAATTGCCGCGACCGTTAACGGTACAGCAACAACGTTTACAATTGCCGCGGGAACTTATACACCGACGCAACTTGCCGCCGCGGTTCAATCCGCGAGCGGAGGGTTGGTAAATGCCACACTGAATTCAAATGGTGAAATTGCACTCAACACTTCTTTGCTAGGGTCATCCTCCTCGTTGCAACTCACAGGTGGAACAGCACTTACTTCGCTTGGATTGTCCACCATGTCTTCTGCCTCGGTTGGTTCTGCTGGCAGTATTACCGTGGACGGCACCGTAAATTCGGTAAATAATGTTCAGTCCGGAACCTCGGTAAGTTTGACTTCAGGCACGGGTGGATCAATATCGACTGTGATCGGGAGCCAAGGTTTGATGGCTGGTCAATTTAGCGCAAGCTTGTTGAGTGTTGCTAGTGGCTCGCTATCAGATGTAGTGAGTGCGATTAACGGTGCAGGGATTGGCATAAGTGCCGCCGCGGTCAATACGGGCACAAATCAATACGTACTGCAATTGTCGTCGAATACAACCGGCACACAATCTCAAATTACGTTAGATCAAAGCGCGCTTTCTTCCACTCTTGGTGGAATGAAAACAATAACTTCTGCCCAAAACAGTCAAATTCAAGTTGGCGGATCCGCCGGATATGAAATATCTTCCCAGACAAATAACGTAACCGGCGTTTTGAATGGAGTGACGTTAAACCTTGTGTCAGCCCAAGCTCCCGGCAGTACACCGGTCACTGTCACTGTCTCGCCGAATGCGACCGCCATGGCGAATGAGGTGCAAACGTTAGTGACCGATGCTAATGCAGTTCTTTCGAGTATAACTTCATATTCGGGTTATAATCAGGCGACTGGAGTAGCTGGTCCGCTCATGACAGACCCCAATATGACTGGAATTACGCAATCGATATTGCAAAGCATCTCTACCATAACTGGGGGCACAGGTGCAGCTAACTCTGCCGCCGTGGGCATATCACTGACTAGCTCTGGTAGCATTTCCTTTGATCCAAGTACTTTTGAAGCTGCGTATAGCGCGAACCCTACAGCCGTGTCAGCGCTATTCTCGCAAGGTGGGACATTCGCACCATCTTCGTCAACCTACTCGGGGTCAGTAAGTCTCTTGTATGCATCAGATGCAACTTCGGCTGGTACCTACGCTGTGAATGTTTCTCATTCTGCTACTCAAGCTGTGGATGCAGGTAATGTCCTTTCGACTGGCACCATTACCAGCGCAGAATCTTTGTCAATAGCGTCTGGCACAGCGACTGCTTCTTATAATGCTAGTGCTGGAGAGTCTTTGACGGCAATTGCCGCAGGTTTAAATTCGTCTTTTTCCACCCAAGGTATGGCTTTGAATGCCAGTGTGGTTACCAATGGCTCGGGAAGTCAGTTAGTAGTAACTGATGGAAACTACGGATCTGCGCAAGGATTCACTGTAACGTCATCGGCTGTTGGTTCGGGTCAGACTGGGCTCGCAACGACGGCGAATACACCCCAAAGTTTTAATGGTACAGATGTTGTAGGAACTATAAACGGGGTAGTATCGACTGGCATCGGACAAACACTGACCGCTCCGCCAACCGATCCGGTTTTGGCTGGAATCGCGTTGAATGTAACGGCAACTGGAATCACTTCAGCTACCAACTTAGGCAATTTCAGCTACACTCAGGGATTAGCTGGGAGTCTAGCGTTTACGGGTAATCAGGCTTCTAATCCAATCACTGGCACGTTGACAACGACGGTTACAAATTTGCAGGATCAAATTCAAGGACTTCAATTTCAGTACAACTCGTATACGCCGATGATAAATGCAGAGCAGCAAATGCTTCAGCAAGAATTTACAAACATGGAAGTTCAGCTAGGAAGTTTGCAAAGTCAAGGTTCTTGGCTTACGACAGCAATAGCTCAACTGCCGTAGCAATCGCCTAGTTCGTGACTCATGGAAGGGTAGCGACATGTATAACAAGCCAAACGGCTATTTGAGAGACGCCATAATTACAGCGAGTCCGACTTCACGTCTGCTGATGCTGCTTGATAGGTTGACTACTGACTTAAAGCATGCTCAGTTGGCCTTTGAGTCAAATAATATAGAACTGCGTAATTCTGCACTAATACATGCTCAAGAGATCGTACTTAGTCTTCGCGACTCATTACGTGTAGATCTTTGGAGCGGAGCTGAACAGCTTTCTCGAATCTATGGATTTATCTACAGCGAGCTCGTGTTTGCCAATGTCAACTCTGACTATGATCGGTTTCGCCTCGCCGAGAAACTTTTGAGCCAGATAATAGATTCTTGGCGAAATGCTGCTAAAAAGCTCGAGACACAAGGAGCCTTAGTTGGACTGGGATAACTACATTGCAGTAATCGAGGATCGAATAACAGCCACGAGAAGCGCTCTTGAGGGTAAAGGGCCTTGGCCAGATTCCTTCGTGAATCTACCCCACATATCACAGGCACCGCCGAGAAACGTCAAGCGAAGGCTCAATCAGCTTTTGGATGAGAATCGATCAGCTATTCGCGAGGTTGAAGGTCGCATGCACTTTATCCGAGAGCTGCAAATCCGTAGATTAAGCTATGGCACTGTAAATAATCCAGTTGCTGTGGATGTCCAAATCTAATTAATGCAAGGAACCAAAACTCGGGTATGTGAGACCTGGATTATCCTGGCGCGCCCATATAAAAGCTGTGACTGACTTCTATATGTTTGGTTCTAGTTCCACGTCTTTTTTTGGCAAATCCACGTGAAAGTTCGGATGGGCTAATTTAAAGACTTGCGGGTATTTTCAAAGCGTTATGTTGCAGGGGCAAATCATTGGTGGATCATTTGGTTCGCGCTACATCAATCCATTGAGGAGTGTTTTGACAAAAACCCTGCTTGAGAAATTAGTTTTAGAAATTCCTTAAGCCTGGCGCAAATTCCACCGAATCAACTAGAGCATGCAGGATAGCTACGCGGACGCCCAGGAAGGGCCATTTATGTTCCGGAAATGCCGGAGGATATTGGTGGTTATTTGTGGGAGATACTGTAGTTCAAGCTTTGCATTTCGCAATGGATGGGTTAACTCTACAACAAAAGGTTCAAGCCAACAACATCGCTAATGTTGACGTGCCGGGCTTCACAGCTTCAAGGGTAGATTTCTCAACGTCACTTCAGCAAGCTTTAGCCGCGCCAACTGGTTCGGGGTCAGTTACCGCCTCGGTAGCGGTCACGCCGTCGACTAACTTGCCCTCAACCAATGGTAATAACGTTTCAATTAGTCAGGAATTAGTCGGGATTGAGACATCTACGAACTGGTACCAGGCCGTAACCACTGAGCTAAATAACCAGTATTATCTTGTCCGCGGTTCGGCCGGAGGACAGTTCTAATGTCTCTTTTTGGCTTAATTTCTATCGCTGGTTCGGGCATTGATACAAACCAGACCTGGTTGAATGCCATTGGAAGCAATTTGGCTAATGTTAATGATGCGGTGAATCCTTCACAGACACCATTTCAGCAGCTGGAAGTCGTTGCTGCACCTGGTGCAGCTCCTGTTGGTTACGGGCCGACTACTGGAACTTTGAACCCGATGTCCGCGGACGGAACAGGTGTTCACGTTGCCGCTATTACAACCAACCAGCCAAACGGGGTTATGACATATGACCCCACAAACCCAGTTGCCGATAACAACGGTTACGTTCGAACTCCTGGTATCAGTGTCTCTGACCAATTGGGAAACCTAGATGTGGCGGAACGCAGTTATCAGGCGAACGTCGCAGTTATCAATCACGCAAAAACTATATATCAAGCAGCATTGAGCATGGGAGCATAGTATGGCCGCTGTAACACCAATTCCCGCGATTTCAGCAATACCTAGTTTTTCAACAGGACTGTCTGCTATCACACCCGCGGGTGCATCACAAAATTCGGCAAACGGACTGTCGTCGGTCTCTTCTTTGCTAAATGCGTCGGGAACGACCCAAACGCCTTCCACTGGGACTTCCCAGAGCTTTGGCAATTCGTTGGCATCTGCAATCGATTCGCTATCGTCGGTTCAAAATGCTTCAAATTCTCAATCTCTCGCGGTCTCGACCGGACAAGCAAATCTAGGTGATGCGATGTTGGCATCCCAACAAGCTTCACTTGATACGCAGCTAGCTGTTGCCGTCAAAACGGCCGCTGTAGGCGCATTCAACCAAATCATGGCTATGCAGGTATAGGAAGTAAATTCAAATGGCAGTTGCGGACAATCTTGGATCGATGCGGCAATATGGATCCAAATTTATAAGTGGATTTACTACGGGCCAAAAAGCGGTCACTATTCTTGCGGTAGTGGCGCTGGCGCTCGGAGGTTTGTTCTACGCTCGTGTGGTGGCGGCACCGAGCTACGCCCCGTTATTTACAGGTCTTGCACCAACGGATGCTGCTGCAATGACAGCGAAATTGGAAGCGTCGAATATTCCATATCAGTTAGCTGACGGTGGAGCGACAATTTTGGTTCCACAACCCGACGTTAATCAACAACGCCTGGATATGGCTCAAGCCGGCTTGCCGGCTGATTCGACGGTGGGTTTGTCGATTCTCGACAAGGTAGGAATTACCTCGTCACAAATTACGCAACAGGCCGATTACCAGCGGGCTCTACAAGGAGAGCTAGCTACCACTATCGAAGCGATTCAAGGGGTGACGTCTGCTCAGGTGAACTTAGCACTGGTCTCTAATGATGTTTTTGCGATTTCCAACAACCAAGCGCCGTCTGCCTCAGTTCTAGTAACCTTGGCTCCTGGCACCACTTTGTCATCAGGTCAAATTCAAGGAATAGTTCATCTTGTAGCTTCAAGTATCCCAAACCTAACTCCTGCTAACGTAACGCTAGTTGACCAGAATGGAAACGTTTTAGCAGCTCCCGGTATGGATACATCTTCGTCTAGTAATACGACCGCTACCGACTCGTATAATCAAGCGCTAGAGACTTCATTACAAGGAATGTTAAGCTCTTTGGTGGGTCCCAATAATGCAGTGGTCCGGGTGAACGCGGTGCTCGACTTCAACCAAGTTACTACTCAAACCCAAAGTGTGCAGACCAATAAGAATGGTACACCAGTTACTGCTCCCACTCAGGTTCAGACAGCTACGCAGAACTTCTCGGGCGTTGGATCTCCAACGGGTGGTGTTTTGGGAAGCATCACCACTGGAACGGCAACGGGAACCACGGGTAATTCAACGTATAAGCAGACGAATAACACTACTAATTATGCGCTAGGTCAAACTAATCAAACCGTAATACAAGCGCCCGGCCAAGTCCAACACATGTCGGTGGCGGTTTTGTTGAACTCCAGAGTAAAAGGTGTATCTCTAAACCAGGTGCGCTCGCTGGTAGCTGCAGCAGCCGGGGTAGTTGCCGCTCGTGGAGACACGATATCGGTGGTACAGATGCCATTTTCCACCCTCGCAGCAAAACAAGCTGCGATAGCAGCAGCAGCAACGGCTTCTTCGGGTTCGACTTCCCAGATATTTTCGTTAGCTAAGACTCTCTTACTGGTACTTGGAATTCTTGCAGTGCTTTTTTTGATTCTGCGGTCTTCAAGTCGGGAGTACAGTAGCGAAATACCGTTGTCCGCGTTGCCAATTAGTCACGAAGAACTTATTGAGTCCCATGTAAAGCAACTTCCGCCGGTAGACGCGCCGGCACTGTCTGGAGATGTAGTTGATTTTATTGAGTCACAGCCCGATGATGTAGCGAAACTGCTGCGTGTTTGGATGTCATCATCTAATAAGGGGAATTAGTGAGTACTAAAAATGCTGAACTAACAGGAACTCAAAGAGCAGCAGTTCTGTTGGTGCAACTTGGAAGAGATGTAGCTGGTCGAGTATTGCGTTCAATGTCAGAAACCGAAGCAATTACGCTGACGTTGGAGATAGCTAAGCTGCCAAAGGTAGACAGCGATACGAGTCGTAAAATTGCGAGTGATTTTGTTGACTCTTTATCCGGAATTAGAAATTTAACCCAAGGTGGTGTAGATACCGCCCGCGAGTTTTTGAGTGCGAGAATTGGAGATCAGGCCGCCGAAGAAATTCTTGAAAATTTCTCTGGCGAATTGTCAAATAGCCCGGTTTCATTTCTGACCCATGTTGATTCGACTCAAACAGCTTCATATTTACAAGATGAGCATCCGCAGATTGTAGCGGTCGTGCTTAGCTTTCTTCCGCCAGATTCCGCATCATCAATCTTGTCAGCGCTGCCTGATGTATCTCGAGCTGACATTGCTCGTCGAATAGCAAATTTGGAGCGCGTCGATCCTGAAGTCTTGGAGTTAGCGGCATCTGTTTTGCAACGAAAATTAGCAGGACTAGCGAAATCAGGTAATACCTCTACCCGTGGTGGAGTAGCTGCGGTGGTGGAGATGCTAAATAGAGCCGAGCAAAATACTGAAAAGCGTATTTTGTCAGATCTGGATGCGATCGACCCAGAGTTGGCCGATCGCATCCGCACTCAGATGTTCGTGTTTGAGGACGTGATGAATCTCGATGACAAGACGCTTCAGAGGATTCTTCGTCAAGTTATTCCAAAAGACCTGGCGGTAGCACTCAAAGGAGTTGAAGCTAATATGCGCGAAAAGGTTTTGCAAAATATGTCTGAGCGCGCAGCCGGAGACCTAGTGGAAGAAATTGAAACACTAGGGGCTATGCGACTTTCTGCAGTTGAAGCTGCGCAGTCGGCGGTAGTTCGAATTGTCCGGGAACTTGAAGCAAGCGGCGAGATCGTACTTTCGCGCGGCGACGAGGAGATGATTTAGGTGCGTAATAAGTCCGAATCATTCGATCCATCTTCGAAGGCTGTAATGCGCTTTGGAGCGTTGCGCGAAAACCCTCCGATGATCGAGCCCTTGTTGCTCCCAAGCGTTGAATCGTATGCGAATAAAGGATCCTCTTTGGCATCGGCTCGGGGTTTTGATGTAATGGAACGTGAAACCCAACTGAGCGAAGAGTTTAATCGCGGGGTTGAAGTCGGTCGACGCGAAGCGTTAGAGGAGAACCAACTTAAAATTGCCATGAAAGTTGCCGAGCTTGATTCAGTGCTTGGAGCTTTTAGTGCTGCAAGTAACAAGCTTGAAACCGCGATCAAGGATCTACGTATTG
Source organism: Actinomycetes bacterium (assembly GCA_021785005.1). Classification (GTDB taxonomy): domain Bacteria; phylum Actinomycetota; class Acidimicrobiia; order Acidimicrobiales; family Acidimicrobiaceae; genus Acidithrix. Next base: position 17,803 of record JAJYGT010000060.1, on the reverse strand, counting down.
CGGAAGAGCACGATCTTGCGACCTTTGCGGTATCAATTGTGGAAGAAATTGTTGGCAGCGCGATTTATGAAAAGCGAGACTTCTTAATCGAATCCGTGAAAAAGGCGATTGTTGCATCTTCCGAGGCTAAGAAAGTGAGTCTTCGCTTGAATCCAAAGGACATATCCACGGTGAAAGATCTCGTCGATTCAGGAGATTTGGAACTGCGTCCAGAGATTTCTTTGACCCCAGACAAAAATGTCGAACTCTCAGCGGTTGTGATGGAGGCCGATGCCATGAGGCTTGATTTACAGTTTTCAACTGCGTTGGAGCGGTTACGACAGTCCCTAGACACCTTCCGGGATATTAGATGATTTCTAGCTTTTTGAAAGAGAGTCTTCTTGAGCAAGCTTCACCTCGCCCGACTGGTCGAGTGGCTCGAATAACTGGATTACAGCTCGAAGTCGAGGGTGTAACAGCTGCTATTGGGGATCTTGTCCTGGTTGATCGCGATGGTGAGCTTATGGAAGCAGAGGTTGTTGCGGTACGTGAATCCATGCTGGTATGTAGTCCTTATGGTCACCTTCGAGGCTTACGTTATGGCAGCCCCGCGATCCCTGCAGGGAGACAGCCGACAATTCGCGTCGGATGGGATCTTCTTTCGCGCGTGGTGGATGCGCGCGGACTTCCTCTCGATGGGCGACCTCCAATCGAGGGCGGGGAATCAGTGAACCTACACGGTGAGCCTCCGAGAGCGATGTTGCGGGCGTCAATATCTGACCAGCTTGCGTTGGGAATCAGAGCCATAGACACATTAGTCCCCTGTGGCATTGGCCAAAGGCTAGGCATTTTTGCCGGTTCCGGAGTCGGAAAATCCTCCACCCTTTCGATGATTGCTCGGGGAAGTTCAGCCGAAGTAAACGTGGTGGCACTAATTGGAGAACGTGGTCGCGAAGTCAACGAATTCATATTCAATGATCTTGGACCCGAAGGACTTGCACGATCTGTGGTTGTAGTTGCAACTTCGGATGAGCCCCCTTTAGTACGTATTCGCGCAGCCTATACGGCGACACGAATTGCTGAGTGGTTTCGGGACCAAGGTAAATCGGTAGTTTTGATGATGGATTCGCTAACACGTCTAGCCATGGCACAGCGAGAGGTGGGGCTATCCGCTGGTGAACCACCAGCTACTCGTGGATATCCACCATCAGCTTTTGCATTATTGCCGAAATTGTTGGAACGAGCTGGTAACTCAGATAAGGGTAATATAACCGGCCTATACACCGTGTTAGTTGATGGTGACGAGATGAACGAGCCGATCTCAGATGCAGCAAGGTCAATTCTTGACGGTCATATTGTTTTATCAAGGCGTCTGGCTACCTCGGGACAATATCCTGCAGTCGATGTTCTTGAATCCATTTCGAGGCTAGAAGGCGCTATCCTTACCCCGGCTCGAAAAGATATTTGCACCCGCGCACGAAGACTACTAGCTACTTACCGCGAAGCTAAGGACATTATTGAAGTTGGAGCCTACCAGGCTGGTTCAAATCCGGAGATCGATCGAGCTATTTTTGCTAAGGCTAAATTAGACGGATTTTTGCGTCAACCGATTGATCAGGCATCAAGTGTCGACGAGGCATTCGAGGAACTTGCACGGATAACGCAGGCGTGTGAAAGCGTCGGGATTATATGAAAAAGTTTCGTTTTGAACTAGAGAGGCTTTTGCGGTTGGCTCAAATCGCCGAGGAACAGCGACGTGCAACTTTAATTAAAGTAGACGGAATACATCGTCTAGCTGAACGCGAAAGTAAAGTGCGCTTGACCAATGTAGCTTCCTTGTCATGGGAACAAGTTAGTTCAAGTGATACTTTTGAACAAGTTAGCCTTAGGCAAGAAAACGTCATAGAAGCAGCATTCTACGCCAAAAGTCGCCAAGATATTGCGCGCGCTAGCCTCCAGGAGGCCAAAGATGAGTGGCTTGCTAAAAAGTCCACTTATGAGAGTTTGCTTCGATTGAAGGATCGAAAATTCGATGAGTTTCACTATGAGTTCGATCGTATCGAACAGCGTGAAAACGATGAGCAAGGCTCAAATACTTGGCGCCGCCACGGCGGAATGGAACGGCAATGACTAACGTTGCTACCGTTCCCTTGCAAAGTCCTACGATGTCCTCAGCTCCAGTTGCTTCGCTGCCTTCGCCGATCGCTTCAGTACTTGCGCAAATTAGTTCTATTTCCGACCTTGCTTCAAACCTCGGTTCAACTGGTTCGCCCGCAAGCTTCTCGAATATGTTAGCGACCGCTATGAATCCTACTCAAGGAGCAACTCCCGTCCAGCCCGGATTGGGTCCAGTTCAGGGTGCACCGATCCAAGCTCCAAGCAACGCGCCATTAGGCAACGGGTGGGCGTTTGATTTTTCCTCTTCGCCAACAAATGGGGTTGCCAACGCGACGTACCCTAGCCAAACCCAAGGATCATTTGGAGCCTCAGTCGTATCAGACGCTAGCAAGTACCTTGGAGTTCCTTATGAGTGGGGCGGTACCAACCCAACCTCGGGTTTTGATTGCTCTGGGTTGGTGCAACACGTATTCCAGGATCTCGGAGTAAACCTTCCGCGTGTAGCTGCAGATCAACAAAAAGTAGGTACTCCAGTTCCATCCGTAGCGCAAGCTCAGCCGGGTGATTTGGTATTTTACGGCTCGCCGGCTTATCACGTGGGCATATATATTGGCAATGGACAAATGATTGCCGCTCCTGAGCAAGGACAAGCTGTCCAGGTCGATCCGGTCGGGACTCCAACGTCAATTTCGAGAGTTGCTCCAAGTGGAACCTCTTCGTCACTCACACAGCAAGCGGGACAGTATTTGCCGATTTTTCAACAGGCAGCTGCGGCAAATAACGTCAATGTGAATCTGCTTTTGGCGGTTGCCAAAGTGGAGTCAAACTTCAACCCAACCGCGGTATCGAGTGCTGGTGCTCAGGGCATGATGCAGATTATGCCATCGACTGCGGTGGGTCTTGGAATCAATCCCTTAGACCCAACCCAAGCTATTAATGGTGCGGCAAAACTATTATCCGAGAAATTGTCTGCATTTGGGTCTCCAGCGCTCGCTGCAGCTGCGTACAACGCTGGAGATAATGCAGTTCGAACGTATGGTGGGATTCCACCATACCCCGAGACGCAAAATTATGTAAATGCAGTTTTATCTAATATGACAGGAGCGAACTCTTGAAAATGAACCTAGCAGCAACAGTGAACGTTACTACGCAAACAAGTTCGGAGCCAACCGTTAACCAACAATCAGCTGGAGGTGATTCAAGCGCGAATTCGGTCAGTTTTCAAGGAGAATTAAGCGTTGCGTCTAACTCCAACAAATCGACAGGTTCTTCGCAAGACTCTAGCTCGTTGGGGGTGAGCAAAAATAATCTTGTAACGAGCAATTATGGATCGTCGTCTCAGAGTGCAGCGGTGCCGAACGGTGAATCTGGATCCGCCAAAGCAAAGTTTGCAGTTCTGACGCCAGATATGTTGGTAATAGGAACGCTAGGTAAACAAAGTTCAGCTAGCGAGGTTTTGAAGTTTAAAAACATTCAAAATGCTTCCAATGCCGCCGAAAGCCAAACCAATAGTGCCTCAAACCTCCCGCCGACGAGTGTTGATTTTCCAATCAGTCCCTTGTTTGGTATAGTTACTAATTTTGGTTCAAAAGGCTCATCTAGCAATAAAACAGGTTCGGGTGCTCCGCCCATATCGACTAGTCCGGCATTGCCGACAACGTCAGAAAAGACGTCCCAACACGAATCACAACTAACCGGTGTTTCTCTTCTTGGTGAACTTCCAGGCATGTCACAAATAGCGACACTTTTACCTACAAATCCGGGCGATATAATTGTGGCTAAGGCGCAAAAAGAATCGTCGGGTGCGATCTCAGTGTCACTTGGAACGCTAAAGGTTGACCCCAAGGCCAACCTTGTAACGAAGTCGCTTGATGCTCAACTAAGCGCAATTAGTTTACCAAACCCAGATCTTGTGGGGCTCAATCCGAGTGAAAGCACAGTGCTAAATGCGGTCCAGTATGCCGGAGTTAAATCAGCTCTCGACTTTTCTGGAGCGCTGGTGAATTTTCAGGTTAGCCAGACTACCGTAAATGCACTGTCGCACTTAATTGGCACCGTTGGCATGCGTGTCGGGTCAAACATGACAGTTGATCTAATAGTTAATCCGCCTGCACTTGGTCCTATCACTGCCCATGTCGCGCTAGACGCAAAGGGACTCAGCGTGAATCTATCTGCTGTCAATGCTCAAACTGTTGATATGTTAGGCAAACATCTCGGTGGTCTTGGAAACGAACTCGCAGCCGCTACTGGTCTTAGAACGCAAGTTGATCTTGGAGGATCGGGGCTGGCACAAGATTTTAGCAACTGGCAATCCCATCAAGGAGGTACCAACCAAAGTGAGCCAGTACCAGCTATCCAAGAGCTGGTCGAACGAGTATTGCCGACCCTTGAAATTACTGGTTACCACGTATTAGACGTTCACCTATAACGACTCTTATTTGAAAGGAACTTTAAGTGACAAACATATCTACAATTCCAGCAATTACGCCATCTATCACTTCTTCTATGTTGCCAACGACAACTACGCCCACCTCGTCCACATCCCAGACAGGTAGTAATAGTTCGGCGGCGAATGCTACGAATGCCCTAGCCTCAATGACATCTAGCGAATTTCTGCAGTTGCTAGTTGCTCAGTTGCAGAATCAGAACCCGCTAAATCCGACGGATCCCAGCACGTTTGTTGCTCAAACCGCGCAGCTCACGATGGTGCAGGCTCTCCAGGGGATTCAAACAGTTACAGATCAAACAAACCAGGAGACCGGCATAATGTCCGCAACCTCAATGATCGGTAAGACCGTAACTGGATCCTTGGCGGATGGTACGCCAGTGACTGGTTTGGTGTCGTCGGTATCAGTTTCCTCTAATGGCCCCAGCCTAAATATTGCCGGCTCGGCAGTTCCAATTTCATCGATAACTTCAGTTTCGTCATAAAGGAGATGTTCAAGTTCACATTTTCTACCAAGCGTCTAAAAATCAAAGTATAAATAATCGAAAGGAAAACTAGTGACTCGTTCGCTTTCATCAGCAATTTCAGGTATAGACGCAGCACAGGCAATGCTTGACAGCGTCGGAAATAACATTGCCAACGTAAATACAGTAGGCTATCAGGACTCTACCGTCCAGTTCTCGGATTTGCTTTATCAGCAAGTATCAGGAGCGGGAGCTCCGCTTGCAGGCTCCTCAGGTGGTGTCAACCCAATTTATGTTGGTACCGGCGTTCGCGTTAGTGGCTCTAATACGAATTTCTCTGAAGGTACTAACCAACAAACGGGAAATCCCACTGACGTGGCGATCCAAGGCAGTGGATTCCTAGTTGCTTACCAAAATGGGCAGACGATGTATACCAGAGCAGGCAACTTGCTACTCGACGGAAACGGCCAACTTGTCACTCAATCAGGGGCTCTTGTCCAGGGATGGAGCCCATCCGCGAGTGGTGCGATTTCGACGACCGGTCCTACTGGACCGCTCTCTATCCCCCAGGGACAGGCTGCGAACCCAGCTGTGACTGCCAATGTGACCCTCGGAGGAAACCTGCCAGTTTGGAACGGGGTTGGTACACCTCCTAGTATGACCGCCACTGCTACGGCGTATGACGATCTTGGGAATCAAATTCCACTTACAGTTACATTTACTGGTACTACTGGTACTGCTAATTCATGGAATGTTACGGTGACGGCCGCGAACCCATCAAATGCAGCGACGCCGGAAACCGTGGGAAGCTCCACAATGACGTTCAATTCGACCACAGGACAGTTGACCTCGACTGCGCCTGTCGCGTTGACCGGATTTACTGGGTATAACCTTCCAGCTGGTTATACCATGAATTTGGATTTTCCTACTGCTGGTACCCCGCAGGCGGTTACCCAATTTGCTGGTAGCACAACAATTCAGGTCACATCCCAAGATGGGTACGCATCTGGTTCGCTGCAATCGTTTTCGATTGGAGCGGATGGCACCATTTCAGGCACCTACTCCAACGGCAAAACGCAAGCGCTAGGCATGATAGCGCTTGCAATATTCCCTAACGAAAATGGTTTGACAAAAGTGGGCAACTTGATGTATCAGACAACTCTGAACTCCGGTACCCCTCAAATCGGAAGTCCGGGCAGTGGAGGGCGCGGCTCTCTTATTGGTGGCTCGGTAGAGTCATCGAACGTTGACCTTGGCACTGAGCTAACTAATCTGATTGTGGCGCAAAATGCTTATCAAGCGGATACAAAGGTAGTCTCAACGACGTCAACGGTTCTTGCCTCCTTGGTGCAAATGGCCTAATAACTCCCCGCTGAACTTATTGTCGCGATATGAATAATATCGAACGGCGTGAGGGTTTTGTGCTGACTGACATCGTTCCCTTCTTGCTTGACGGACATACGCGTCCAACTCGGAGGGGGTTTATTACCTTTTTGCCTAAATAAGTAACCATTATTGCCGAATACTTAACAGTGACTTTTAGGAAGTCTTAGAACTGAGTAATTCTATGATCAAGTTGACCAGATTAAATGGCGACAAAATGGTAATCAATGCTGATCTAATCCAAAGGATTGAGGCAAACCCTGATACCGTTTTAACCCTAAGTGACGGGGTTCACTACGTGGTTAGTGAACCCGTGGATGTTATCATCGCAGCTGTTCGCGACTTCCAGGCATCCGTGCTCGCGGAAGCGGCGTTTCTAGCTAGAACAGGGATACCGACACCTGCTCTTCGCCTTGTTACTGGGTCCGACAAGGAGGATTAGAAATGGATTTTGCAACACCGGTTGGGATACTTTTGGCGCTGGTGGCAATAATAGTAGCCATGGTAATGGATGGTGGAAATCCGGCGTCACTTCTGGCGCCTTCTTCAATAATCTTGATTTTTGGAGGAACGATCGGTGTGACAATGGCCACGATGAGGCTAAAAGATCTGTCGATGGTAATTGGCGCTCTTAAATCAGCAATTTTGGCTAAAGTTCCGTCAATCGAAGATTCGATTGGTGAGCTGGTTAAATACGCCGAAGTTGCCCGCAAGGAAGGTCTTTTAGTTCTTGAATCAGCCGCCAGAGAGGTGGTTGATCCTTTTATGAAAAAGGGACTTCAGATGGTAGTAGATGGTGCTGATCCAGAAGTCATTCACAACGTTTTAGAGGGTGAAATTGAGTCGATGAAGTCCCGCCATAAGGCAGCGGGCAAAGCTTTTAAAGATATGGGTGGTTATGCGCCGACGATAGGAATTCTCGGTACCGTCATGGGATTGATACACGTGTTGCAGAACCTAAATAATCCATCTACTCTTGGTCCAGCAATCTCTGGAGCCTTCACTGCAACTTTATGGGGCGTGATGACGGCCAATATCATATGGTTGCCTATTGAGGGAAAGCTTCATCGAATTGGAGAACTAGAAGTTCGAGCTAGACAGCTTGTTGTCGATGGTATTTTAGCAATTCAAGAAGGACTTGCACCAAGAATCGTCGAGCAGCAGCTTATGACATATATAGCGCCTAAGGATCGCGAAGCAATCGAAGCAGCGAAAGCTGCTAAGAAAAAGGCCGCTTAGTTAGGTGAGCACCAAAGGACGTAACGCGCCTGCTAGGCCCAAGAAAAAAAGAAAACCTGACGAAGAGGCGGGCGAGCACTCCGAGAGATGGCTGCTTACCTATGCTGATATGATCACTTTGCTTCTTGCGTTATTCGTCGTTTTATTTGCAATGAGCACAATCAGTGTAAAGAAGTTCATGGAATTTCGAACGGGCGTGGTACAAGCTTTTTCCCCCCAAATAAATAATTTTATGCAGGGTGGAACTGGGATTTTGCAGCAAAACTCACTTGTTTCACGACCTGGTAGCGTGCCATCACCGTCTCCTATGTCTACTTCGAGTTCGGCGTCTCAAATGGTAACTATTGAACACCAATTGCAAAGTGCGTTGACTAGTGCTGGTTTGTCGGCAAGTGTAAACATAGTGCCACAACAACGAGGAATTGCCATTCGTATATTGACCGATAAGGTATTTTTTGGCACTGACTCAGCTGATCTTGGTACAGTGGGAAACCAAATTGTCGACGTGATAGCGTCAGTTATTTCGCCGATCCCAAACGATATTTCCATTGAGGGAAATACCGACAATCAACCTATCGTTGGGGGTCCATATCACAGCAACTTCGAACTCTCTGCTATGCGAGCGGTTTCGGTATTGGAACGCTTAGTAAACGTTGACCACGTGGCCGCCGATCGTTTGTCAGCAACTGGATACGGATCAACTAGACCTATAGCTCCAAATGACAGCGTGATAGATATGGCGAAAAATAGGCGGGTTGATATTGTGGTTCTGAACCTGTCGTCGCCGCAACCAAGCTTATCCTCAGCTAGCACCACGACCAGCGGGGCTTAGTTTGCGTTCTTGGACTTTAGATAGCCACATGATGTTACTTTGGCGCGTCTTAGAAATCGGCTAGTCGCTGCTCGTGATGTAAAGTGCCAATTTGGGCAACTTATTGAAGAGCGCTTTTATGTTCAACGCTTTTTTGCAATGGTTATACTCTTGGTTTTGTTCGCGAATGCGACTCGCTTTAGTCAACGGGAAGGGGTTTGCGTAGGAACGGCCGGACTATGTTGGCCTGCTCATGCGATTTTAAACCTGCTAAAAGCGGTCGACATGCGCTTTGTTGCAGCTCTTTGGTGGCTACGGGCACAATTAGATCTGCGGGTATTTTGTACGATTGTGCGAGCGCAACTGCAAATTCGTACTTAGACATCCTTTGTCCTCCGGCCACATGCACGATTCCAGTTCGAGTTGACTGCGACAATTCGAAGATTTTTAAGGCCAGATCGCGGTTAAAAGTAGGGGTTGAGATTTGATCTCGCGGAACCATAAGCGGAGTTCGAGATTCGAAAGACTTGCAGACTTGGCTACTAAAGTTCTTAGCATTTGTATCTGGACCATAGACCCAGGTTGTGCGTATAATTAGCGAGTTGGAATTTTCTTTGGAAACGCCAACTTCACCGGCGAGTTTTGTTGTGCCATAGTATGAAATAGGATTTGGTTGGTCAGTTTCGAGGTAAGAGCCCGCTAAGCCATCAAAGACGTAATCGGTTGAGATATATATTGTACGGATTCCGTAGTTGGCACAAATCCGAGCTAGCAGTCGTGGCCCGCTCGCGTTTATTCGGATCGCATCTGTATGTTTAGTCTCGCAGGCATCAACTGCTGTCATTGCTCCGGCGATGATTACCGAGCTGAGTTTCGATTTTTGAAGGAACCGATCGATTTCACTACTATCTGTATGGATCGTACTAAGGTCAACAATAGGACCATCGTTGGTACTGTAATTGCGCGACGATGTGATTATGGACTCGGGAAATTGAGATTGAAGCGCCCGCGAAATTTGTCCCGTTGCGCCTATGACTAGCATTTTATCTGTCGTTTGGGTACGGATACTACCAGTCAACTGGTGGAAATCCCGGGTCATCGAGGTCTTTTCTGATGATCTCGTCGGATGAATGGACTTCAGTGGCTACATTGCACACCATGGCGGGAACATCGCCGATACAACTGAACCCGTTCCAAACGCCGACTGGGACTCGAACCAGTCTATAAGGATTTTGATCAAGAACTAAGCTTTGTACCACTCCTCTAGTGGGTGACTCGCTCCTGTCGTCAAAAAGCACTAGGCGGACCGAACCAACTGGACATACATAATTTAGGGTCATTAACCGATGAAGGTGCCAAGCCTTTATTTTCCCGGGATTTACCCATGAAAAGTAAACCTCTCCGAATACTTCAAACTCAGGGTCGTCATTTCGTAAAATATGCATTATTTTGCCACGGTCGTCTACTATTTGACGTTTTGGTACTATCTGTAGCCCGTGGATCACTTTGCCGCCTCTATGGATTCAAAGGCCGATGGCTTTGGTTCGCTCTGTTCGTAGGCATTGATGTCGTTTATACAGTGTTTGTAGGAATCGAAGTGTTGATCCTGACTGTACTTTAGATACCACCGGACCGTGCGATTAATTGACTCGTCGAAATCCCATCGAGGAATCCAATCAAGGCAATTGCGCGCTTGGCTGCTGTCAATCGCAAGAAATTTAGTTTCGTGTCGAGATAATGGGGAAGGTGACATGTGCCAGGTCCCAGATTTTGCTAATCCATGGACGATAGCGACGACGTCAGAGACCGTTCTTGTGTCTTTAGAGTCAGGACCAAAGTTCCAGGCAGTCGGTAAATGGCGCCAATTCTGGTCGCTAAAAACCCTATCCAGGAGTACGAGGTAGCCGTGGAGCGGTGTTAAAACATGCTGCCACGGTCGGACTGAATTTGGCGCTCGTAACGAAAGACTTCGTTGGCTGGCAATTGCTTTGATTGCGTCAGGGATCAGACGATTTGGTGCAAAATCTCCTCCTCCAATTACGTTTCCGGCCCGTACTGTACCCGTATAGCCACTGTCTGTACCATAGGTGTTTAGGTATGCGTTTGTGACGAGTTCGGCTGCAGCCTTTGACGCCGCGTATGGCTCTTTTCCGCCCAATCGAGCGCTCTCGGTAAACGGCTTTATTTGTGCACCTAGTGAATTTTCATAACATTTGTCTGAGGTCACAATTATTGTGTGGATGTATCGGTTTGAGAGGCGAACTGCTTCTAAAACGTTCACTGTGCCCATAACATTTGTCTCAAATGTACTTCGCGGACTTGCGATTGCCTCATGGACAATTGCTTGCGCTGCTAAATGTATTATTGCGTCGGGCTCGAATCGATCGATGGTGTCTTTTACAAGTTCAAAGTCTCTAACATCACCATACGTAAAGTCAGTCATGATAGATTCTAGAGAGGCGACTTTGAATAAGCTGGTACGGAGCTCGAGTGGTAGCGCCAAACCATATACGTTTGCTCCAAGTTTGTCAAGCCATATACTTAGCCAACTACCCTTGAACCCAGTATGTCCTGTGATTAGGATCTTCTTACCTCGCATCGAATTGAATCTAGGCTTGTTATTGTTATCAGTCGAAGATATCATGAATTGCCTCCTCGACGTATTGCATTCGCGGTTCGTCCAAACCGGGGTATACGCCGATCCACATGGCATTGTTCATAAGAAAATCTGTGTTTTCCAATGGTGCTACTATCCGGAAACCATCTTCGTTATTTCGCATTTCATCGAAACACGGTTGACGGGTTAGGTTTCCGGCAAATAACATTCTTGTCTGTATTTTTTTATTTTCGAATTTTCTCACGATCTCATCCCGTGAATATTTAGAGCCGACTCTTGGCCAAATCAACATGCCAAACCAGCTCGGATCTGAAGAATAAGTTGCTTCCATGACTGATATTTCGTTAGTCGAAGACTCGGTTGCTTTCTTTAGGCGGAGATAATTTTGGCGCCTTTTTTGCGTGAATATGGGCAGTTTATCGACTTGGCTGTTTCCGATGGCGGCCTGAAGATCGGTCATTTTTAAATTGTATCCAAAATGGCTGTAAGTATATTTATGATCGTATCCACTAGGAAGCGATCCAAATTGCCTACAGAATCGCTGACCGCAAGTATTGGATTTTCCGGGCGCACAATAACAATCTCTTCCCCAATCACGGATGGATTCGGCGATTTCTGCGAGTAAGTCGTTCGACGTAAAAACTGCGCCCCCTTCGCCTGTAGTAATATGATGTGCCGGATAAAAGCTGCTAGTGGATAAGTCACCAAATGACCCAGTTCGTCTTTTCCCGGAAGTTTTGCTATTGTACTGTGAACCGAGTGCATCACAGTTGTCTTCGATAAGCCAAAGATTGTATTTATGACAGAAATCCACGACCGCGTCAATATCAAATGGATTACCAAGAGTATGAGCCAGCATTACTGCTTTTGTGCGATTTGATCGTGCGGCTTCAAGTTGCGAGACGTCGACATTTACCCACGGAAGTGCCACATCCACGAAGACGGGCACTGCACCGTACTGAATAATTGGGGAGACGGTAGTCGGAAATCCAGCAGCGACTGTTATTACTTCGTCTCCGCGATGAATTCGTCTTTCTTTGAGTTTTGGCGATGTCAGCGTGGAAAATGCGAGCAGATTTGCTGACGAACCTGAATTGACCAGTAGGCAATGCTCAACGCCCACAAATTTAGCGAGTTTAGACTCGAGTAGAGTTGATTCACGACCTGAAGTGAGCCAGAAGTCTAGGCTCGAATTGACCAACGACACTAGCTCGCGTTCGTCAAAGACACGCCCGGCGAAGTTAATTAGGGTTTTCCCCGGAATGAATTCTTTAGGGCTAGATGCTAACTCTCCGTACTGTTCTACCAACTCAAGAATTTGTGCCCGGAGAAATTCTTTTTTTGCATATCGGGCTTTTTCTGTTGTAGTTTCGCCCGAGAAGTTCGCTATAGTCGGATTGTTGTTGTCCTGGGCTAGCCTCACGATGCCTCCAAGGTCCAAGGTAGCTTGTGGTGTTCCCAAATTTCTTCGAGCTGCAGTTTGTCGCGCATGGTATCGACTGGTTGCCAGATGCCGTGGTGATAATAGACCGTTAGGTCGTCTTCTTTTGCCAATCTAGTTAAAGGCTCTTGTTCCCAAAGGGTAGCATCCCCGTCAATCAAGTCAATGACCGAGGGATCTAATACAAAGAAGCCCCCGTTGATCCAGTTTCCATCGCCCTCGGGTTTTTCCCGGAAGTTGATCACTTTGGATCCTTGAATCTCTAACGCACCGAATCGACCCGGTGGTCTCACTGCGGTGACCGTCGCTCGGCTGTTCGAAGTCCGATGGGTTTGAAACAGTTCAAGAATGTCCACATCGGCAACTCCGTCTCCGTAGGTAAATAGAAAAGGTGAGTCGCCCAGATATTGCTTGACCCTTTTTAGTCTGCCTCCTGTCATGGTAAACTGGCCCGTATCGACGACGGTGACTTTCCATGGCTCGGCCTTGCAAGTGTGAATCTCGCGCTCATTACTCTTTAGATCGAATGTGACGTCAGAAGTGTGAAGGCGGTAATTTGCGAAAAACTCTCGTATCACATAGCCTTTATAACCCGTGCAAATCACGAAATTATTTATGCCAAAACGTGAGATGGATTTCATTACATGCCAAAGAAGAGGACGACCACCAACATCGATCATTGGTTTTGGTTTAGTCTCAGTCTCTTCGGTTATACGTGTTCCCAATCCTCCGGCCAGGATGACCGCAACTGTACCAGCGATGAGAGATTCAGTAGTACCGGCAATAGGGGAGTCGCATTGGTGTGTTACTGAGGGCAATTTATTTTCCTTTGCTTTGGTGGATAACAGTGGAACTGGATGGAACCCCAACGGGGGACAAGCGTGTGTGTATGCGCAAAGGTGCGTATTTCACGATTATTTACCGTGCCCCTGTTAACAAAGCCGGTAACTTAGGTGGCGCAAGTGCAAGGCTTTCACGCCATCCCCGACTCGTGATTTCAGCCGCAATACGATCTATTGTGCTTGGCGTTGGGCATTCGATAAGGTCGCCTTGAATTTCGTCGATGGCTTCTTTTCGAACTGCGGCAGCGTGGTTCCCAAATCGAGCGATCCCGAGGGTGATGTCGTCATTCATAAGAGTTTCCAATCGACGCCAATCTTCGTTCGCGACTAACTGTGCACGATCATCGTCTGAAATAAGCAGTTGGATTGAAGTATCATCATTATTGTCTTTGTCGGGATTGAGCCATAATTGAATCTTGGAACTTATATATTGCGAAACACATTGAGGCGCAGTGCCAGTCAAGTACGGTGGGTTCGTAAAGGCTTTGGGATTCAATTGCTTGTCCATTAGCTTGGATGAATTTTCAAAATAGGGAAGTTCGTCGAGCATTAGCGTGTTGGCTTTGGTGACGATACTTGCTATTCGGCCGACTTCTCGATCATCTGTCACGGTGAGCGAAAGACTCATTGCCGCGCGAAGTGCCGTCTCGACGCTTCGCAAGAATTCAACTTTATTTTTAAAGAAAGTTCTTCCAGCCGCCCGTATTAGATCAAACCATTCTGCATGGCCAAATGAGAGTACATTTGAACCCATACTCATTGATCCATCATGGATTCGCATGGCGCTTAGAGTATTTATGTTGTACGCCACATTTCCGCCCTCCATAAGCGTGAACCAACTGGCAAGGTCGAGTAAAAATCGGAAGTTAGTTCCCCGGTAAGTTCCAATTGTTTTCGAATCAAGATCTCGTGTGCGAAACATTGTGGTCGTTGGTTCGCCAATGACGTTGGTGTTTGAGGTGAGAACAAGGCGCGCTAACTCTTCGGATCGAATAACACCACTGTTGGTCAAAATTGGTCTATTGGCCAGCGAAGGTTGGAGCATGTTGCCGCTCGAGTCGATGAATTGACGAACTGAAGTGCTTAGCGATATGGTATCGTCGAGTTGTAACGGTAGTATGAGAGATTCCACGGCAGTGGGAAGTAACAGGTCATCCGACATTAAAAATTTTGTGTAACTTCCGTAGGCCAAATCCAAGAGATTGCGGAAATTGCGTTGCCATCCTATGTTGTGGCCCCATTTATAGATACGAACGCGTGGATCTCTTGAAGATATCGACTGAGCGATTTTGACGCTATTGTCACTTGATGCGTTATCACACACGACAATATCGAGATTCTCATAAGTTTGGTGCATAGCGGAGCTGAGGCTTTGTATCAACAAGCCCTCCCGCTGAAAAGTGGGGATTAGTATCGACACCATATTTGATTTGTCAGTGACTGTACAACGGCGATCTTGTTCGAGTTCAAGCTTGGGCATAGGTCCCTTCCATAACTTGGGAGGTGTCGTAAATTAGTCGTATCACCTGGAAAAATGCGGCAATTTGAGATTTGGTGATTAGTGAGGGCGAACCATTACGGTATTTCGAAATAGTTTGTTCATCGATCCACCTGCTTAGGGAGCGGCGTTCCACTGTCATACTTAATAATTATCGGCTCGAAAATCCCCATCTTGAATATCGCAAAATTACAAGGGGTTTGATGGTCAATGCCTTATGGGCGGTTTGTAGCCAAATATGCCATGATGGGTAAAGAATTGCTAAATCAAAGAGGTCGGTGTGAACTGGGAAGTAGTTGACATCCATTTTTTGGCAAAATGCAACTCGGCTTTGCGATAGGCATTTTGGTCTCCGTATCCGCCCTTGGTGTGATGAAATACCGGTATTTCTGACGTGGTTATTCGCTTGCCCATAGATCGTGCTTGAAAACAAATCTCAGCATCGTATCCATGAAAGCCTCCATAGGTGGGATCAAATTGCAAGTTGTGAATTGACCATCTGTTGAGTGCGAGGAACATACCATCCAAACTGTCAACATCACAATACGGATCAGCAGTATCAATAGTTACAAACGGGTCACTGACGCGTCCGTGCATTTCGCCTTCCCACCAAGCAAGGGATCGAACGTTTAGAGCGCCAACTGGTCCAGTAACCGCCACATCGGGGTTAGACAATAGGTAGTCGCGGATTTTTTCAAATAATGTTGAGTCTTTGAAACTCACATCCTCGTGCATCAATATTGCGGTTTCACAATTTAGTTCTCGGATTTCTGCTAGTGAACGATTATATGCCATGTGAATTGAATTTTGATTTCGTACTTCAAAAACTGCAAGACCGTCAACGTCCTGACGTGATATTGAAGGAGCAGCTACCGATTGATAGGTTTTTTCATTTCCTACACAGATTACTGCCGCAATCATTGTGGAGTCGGTTCTAAGAAATCGAGACTTAACTTGCCAGGTGTTTCGGAAATGTTTTGCCAGTAAGTGTTAAATGTTTCCCGGTCGCGATCGATTGTGCGATTGATCCAGGCACTTAGTACGATGTCTGGTGTACGTAAAGTTTCCGAGAATCCGTGAGAGATTGTGCTTTCTGGGACAAATTCTGGTCTAATACCTTGTAATTTCATACGCAGTAAAAGATCCGTGTCCTGATACCAGATTTTTAGCGCTTCATTGTAAAAGGACTCAGTTGAGACCGATAACCTAGCAACGGACCCTTTAGTCATCGCGAAACACCAAGCGGAAAAATCCAATCGAGTGCCCTGTTTAGTTCTTGGAAACACCACTTGAGCACCTTGGTCGAGCTTCTTTTGTAGTGGCATCCACCAATTGTCGTCGACCTCGACATCGTCGTTAATGACAGCGATGTAGTCGGTGTTGCAGCCTCGGATCGCGGTATTTACTGGAGTTGAAAAACCTTGAGGTGCATTTCCGTTATCTACCAGAATAATTTGGTAGGGAACTGACGTGTATTCCCGGAGCGAATTAACTAGTCGTGTGCACCTGGCGGACGTTACATCTAGGGTAGGAACCACGACCGATAAAGTTGGCATTACATCAATAAAGCGCCTCTGAAATACCTGTGCGTGTTCGGCGGGTGCATGGCTCGGGGCGTCGTTCTGGGAGTTTGATTGTTCGATAATCAGTTCTTTAGCGAGATCTAGGCAAATTTCGGCGAAGTTCGTCTTGTTTTCCAGTTGGCGGGTATTTATGCTTTCGCTTAAACTTCGACGTAATTCAACGTGTGACACCCCAAGGGGGTTAAAGAATAAATCGTCGGGATTTGGAGTACAAAAGCTAATGCCACGCTCAAAGTTCGAAGCATTTGCTAGAAACTGAACCAAACGTTCAGGTGCCACCGCGCTTGGAAACTGGCTGAGAATGGTTCGAGGGTTAGAACCGTTTGAGAGAGCTAGCTCGATGGTTCGACCCAATTTATTGTTTAGACTTGAGTCGAGGTGCTGCTTAGTTACACCAGACAAAATGGTACTGTTCATTAACGCGAAAGCAAAGTCGTGCGCCTTTGGATCATTGCTAATTATAGTGAGCAATGATATCTGATTCGAAAAGCCGTTGGCAATGCTTGCGAAAATAGCGAGCTCGTCGCCCTGCGACGATTCATTTATGAAAACTATCCAGTCGAACGACATTGAAACAATTATCGACCACCATAAGACTGTCCTTGAATCAAGCTTTGAATTCTGTTCTATGTGTCTGCGTCGTCTCAAAATCAATCGTAATTAATAGCTTTGGTCAGTCGAAGTTGGTCGACATGCGCTCTTTTGGCAATTAGAGAAATTAGAGCGCGTTCGTTTGTCAAAGACGGGATTTTGTCAAAGAGTTGTTTGTATCGTATTACAGACCGGTAATAGTAGCGCGCAAAAGATGTTTAAGCCAAAACCAAAGATAGCGCCACAGATTTTAAATCGGATTCAATTTCGCTTAGAAAATCGAATGAGCTGGTTGCGGACGTCACCATAAGCATTATTTTTCTGCTCGGTAGCCATACCCATGCTTCATTAATTTCTTGGACAGTCTCTATTTCTCTGGACCAGCGATTTACAAATACCGCGGTTCTGTCACTCAGCGTTTCGACCTGAATAGAAGGTGTGCCGATGTCGCTGGACTTTGATTTCGCAAGTATCTCGATGAACTTTTGAACATCATGAATTTCAAACTGATCTAAATCGTAAGGAGCAATTGTGATGCTCATCACGGCAAACTTGATCTGATCTTCAAAGGCCTTGCAATACAGCAGCGTCGCGAGTTCTTCAGCCGTGTTTGGCGTGAGAGAGTCGATCAGATGTTTAATGTGTTGGGCTGTACTCGGCCCAAGATTTATGTGTTGGGAGACTTCATGTACGAGATCGTCGAGTCTGTTGGCGTAATACTCGTTATTTAGTTTTCGAGGCAGACTTCCCCAGCCGGCTGGTAAATCAAAATGTAGCGGCGTGGACGCAGT
>JAJYGT010000136.1 GCA_021785005.1 Actinomycetes bacterium | reverse complement strand
TGTCTTGGGTAAGTAGTACTTTGGCTAACCTGTGATAGACGTTGACACTATTACGGTTAGCTCGAATTTGTTTTGCCGATTGCTACACAATGTCATTTAATGCGTTAGCATCATTACCAAGGCATAACACACGAGCGTAATTTCACTAATGTTTTTCTGAGGCATGCCGAAGTTATACCGCAGGAGGTAAGAAACTGACTAGGTCTACGAGTGCGGGAGGTCGCGCCCGGCCATCTTCAAATTCGAAATCGCGACCTGTAGCGGTGCAAAGAAAGAAACCTGTACATTCAGCTAGAGGTTCAAAACCAAGAGTTCAACCGAATAAAAAAGTGCCGGATCCAATAATAAAGTTTTCGGGTTCTCCGAAACATCGCGCGCATAGTGTGCCAAACACGAAACGCAAGAAAGAAGCGGATGTTATTGGGCTGATAGTGGTCGGGGCACTAGTTATATGTACTTTGTCAGCTTTTTCAATACTCGGACCGTTTGGTCGGGGGATCGATTTCGCAGTTTCGTCTCTTTTGGGTCCACTGCGGTTCGGAGTGTATCTGTTTATTGGTACGTACGCAGTTGCAATGATGTTTGAGACTCGTCGTTCTTTGCCCAAGAGATACCTATCTAGTGGATCGCTTAGCCTTTTTTTCTTGATGGGTCTTACGTCACTTTATTATTGGTTGGTACGTCATGTTGGAGTGAATACCTCATTCGCCATGCGCGGAGGGGTTATTGGATATTACAGCGTGCATTCAACGGCCACTGTGTTGTCTGTGGTAGGTGCGTCACTGGTCTTTTTGTTTGGTGCGTTATTCAGCCTTTTGGACTTTTTTGGTCGTTCGCCAGTCTCTGTGGTGCGCGATACGAGAGGTAAATTCGAGCAGTTGCGAGTCAGATCGGACGAGCAAGAACGAAACTTAGAGTCCAGTTTGGATGTTCATGAAAGAAACACCGAAGTAATTGATTTAACTCAACTTGAGACGATCCGTTCAGGGTGGCGGGCGAGAGGGCGAAGAAACAAGCACCTAGCACCTAGACCTATGCCATACGATTATGAGGACGATGATGCAAATGAAGGTTCTGGCGAATTTTTGACGCCAGCAATCGGATCTGTTGAATTCGACCATACCCATAGTGATTCAGGTCCGGACATCAATTCTCGGACTGATACAGGTGTTGAGCACGGGTCAGGGTTAGAAAAAAACCACGTTAAACAACGTCGCGTGGTACCAAGCAAATCTGTATCGGACGGTGAGGTTAGCCCAGCGTTGGCATCGAGCCACGTGTCCTGGAAGCTTCCTTCACCGTCGATTTTGAAACGGTCAGCTGTTAGATCTCTCGACAAGGATGAGCTTTGGAAAAGAGGTAGGGTCCTTGCTGAGGCATTGGCGACTCACAAAGTGGAGACCACGCTTGTGGGAATGACCGTAGGACCCACTGTAACGAGATACGAACTTGAATTGGGCGCTGGTGTAAAGGTTGCCCGCGTTACCTCTTTGCACAAAGACATTGCATACGCAATGGCGGCTGCTGACGTTCGAATGCTTGCTCCGATACCGGGACGCAGCGCAATTGGCGTAGAAGTTCCAAACGAGCGGCGAGTCACTGTTTCTCTTGGTGACGTGTTGTTGGCGCCTGAGGTGGCCAATATAATTCACCCGCTATCGGTTGCTATAGGGCGTGATATATCGGGTCGTGCAACGATGGTCAATTTAGCGGAAATGCCACACGTTTTGATAGCGGGATCGACGGGTTCAGGTAAATCGTCATGTCTAAATTCATTACTGAGTTCAGTGTTGATGCGAAGCACGCCTGATGAAGTCCGTCTAATACTTGTTGACCCAAAGCGTGTTGAGTTAGGACAGTACAACGGCGTTCCTCACCTATTGACTCCCGTCGTGACCAATCCAAAAAAAGCTGCAAACGCGCTTGCTTGGGCAGTCAAAGAGATGGAACGTCGTTATGATCTGCTATCCGAGCTAGGGGCGCGTGATATTGTAGGATACAATCAAACGGTCGCAAATTTGGTCCTTGACTCAATAGACGACCCGTCAGAAAGCCTTGCTGCAAGTTCAATTGATAGCAACGGGGACGAAATCCAGTTCGATCATTCGCCGTTATTTGCGTCGGTTGAAGAAAAGAAATACGTCCATCTCCCGTATATTTTGGTTGTGGTTGACGAGTTGAATGATCTTATGATGGTCGCGGCGCGAGACGTAGAGGACTCTATTTGTCGAATCGCCCAAATGGCGCGAGCTGTTGGGATTCACCTTGTGATCGCCACTCAAAGGCCGAGTGTTGATGTCATAACCGGCCTCATTAAGGCAAATGTCCCATCTCGAATGGCATTTTCCGTTTCGTCGCTTGCTGATTCACGAGTAATTTTGGACCAGCCAGGAGCGGAGCGGTTAATTGGTAAAGGTGACATGCTGATGCTTGCGGCCTCGTCGTCTCATCCTCAGAGACTTCAAGCACCCTGGGTAACTGAAGAAGAGGTTCGCAAGATAGTTGCACACTGGCTCCGCCAAGGCAAAATAGATACTGCACCGGAATTTGATACCGTTGATTCAAGTTCACCTTATCAAACGCCCGACGAAGGTCAAGACGAGTTATACGGTGCTGCTCTCTCATTGGTCGTGAGTTCGCAACTCGGTTCGACATCAATGCTGCAACGAAAACTAAAGGTTGGTTTTTCTAGGGCTGGAAGGTTGATGGACCTTTTAGAAAGTCGTGGAGTTGTCGGACCGTTGGAGGGATCTAAACCTCGGGTTGTTTTAATGTCTAAAGAGGAATATGAAGAATACCAAGGCGCAGAGGCTTAGAAGTAGCTTGATGTCTGACCTTTGATCCGAGGCGAGGTTATGAGGTACCTTTTGCGAGGTCAACCTACCGCAAATTAAAGACGCTTGTTGCTTGATGTGGCTTTTTTATGTACCCACTGACCTTGGCAAAGTCGTAGTCTGCGAACATGGGCTGTTTCGGATAGCTGGCATGAACAAACCGAACTAACGCGAGATCGCCCATCTAGAGTTTTCCATCGATTGGTTTTCAACTCTCCAAAAGCTTTGATTTGCGTACTTGGGGACTCGTATCAAAATGCAAACAAAGTGTGCAATACTTAATCGACTAAGTCCAGCGAAAATGCCAAAATCGTATCTGGGAGTTCTAGTTTTACGCGTTGCACATTAGCCTATATTCTTCGAGCGGTGAGTGCACGTTATGCCTTTTGCAAAAAAAATGGCTTTTTCTGCCGTACGTATCAAGTGTTTATTTTTTAAAAGTTAGGAAGATTTCGTTGCGAAGAAATGACTCTTGGCTACCAACCCAGCAGATGAGTAGAGGAAATAGTTACTACCAACGTGACCGCGGTAAAGGTCTCAAGCGGGTGATGATCGCTGCTTTAGTCGTGGTCGTTCTTGTCGTAGCGCTAGTATCTGTACAGCTTTTGCGTTCTACACCTCGTCCAATTGCCGTCAGCACTGTACCATCGTCTACCGTTATACCAGGAAATATACCTTCATTGCCATGGCCGAATCAAGGTTCGAGCGATATTGCTCTTGTTGGCGTTGGATCCGTGGGAAATCATGGTCAGACTTCACCAATAGGGTTGGCTTCGGTCGCAAAGATCATAACTGCACTTGTGATTATTCATGATCATCCGCTTAGTTTGGGTCAGAGTGGCCCGTCAATCGTAGTTTCTCCAACTGATGTATCCAATTATCAAAATATGTTGGCTGCACAAGACTCGGTAATGGCAGTGGTGTCCGGCGAATCTCTGACGGAGTATCAAGCGTTGCAGGCACTTTTGGTACCATCTGCTGATAACGTAGCAATAATGCTGGCCAATTGGGACGCAGGATCAGTATCTAACTTTGTGACCAAGATGAATGCGATGGCTAATGAGCTCGGAATGAAGCATTCTCACTACACAGACCCCAGTGGACTTTACAGTACTACTCAAGGCACGGCTCCAGACCAGCTCGTTGCCGCTGAAACTTTGCTTGACAGTCCTGTGCTTTCGAGTATTGTGGCAATGCCCCAAGCTACCTTGCCAGTTGCTGGGATTGTTTATAACGTAAATGCGCTTGTTGGCCACGATGGAATTACAGGAGTAAAGACTGGGTCGACACCTGCAGGGGGAAACTACGTGTTTTCTGGTTCGATCAATCTCCCAAACACGGTAGCGCTTCCAAGTGCGATAGCATCGAATCCAACAGCCGTAGGTGTCGTACTGGGACAGCAGGGATACACTCCACTACCAAGCGCCCTAAGTGCGGGACAGGCATTGCTTGACGCGTTTCGTAAGGTTCCACAGGCTGAGAGCGTCGTAAGTGCGGGTCAAACAGTCGGCGTCGTCCAGGCACCAGGTGAGAACAGTGTTGCAATCGTGGCAAAATCCGGGGTTTCACTCATAGGTTGGCCATCACTAGTTGTGCACTACACCTTCACACCGAAAAAGAATCTTCCCCGCTCGTTTGCCGCTGGATACGAAGTTGGCATGCTCGAGGTTTCGATAGGAACCGAAAGCTCAAAGGTGCCTGTCGTAGTAACTAAAGGCGTGATCGCGCCGGGAGTTAGCTGGAAGTTACGTCGATTATAGCCAACAGCTTTGACCCTTGTCTTGATGAGCGATACATAGGACTAACGAATAGAAAAGGTGCATAACGTGAAAGTTCGGGTACCAGCCTCTAGTGCAAATCTTGGTCCAGGATTTGACACTTTGGCACTTGCGCTGTCTTTGTATATTACAGTTGAAGTGCGGCCGGCATCAACGCTATCGATAAATTGCTCTGGCTTTGGAGCGGAATTGGAAAAAAATCACGGACACCTGGCTGCAAAAGTTGTGCGAGATGTGCTCGGTCACGACGAAGTGGATATTGAAATAGAGTCTGAAATTCCGCTTGCGCGGGGTCTTGGATCCTCGGCCGCCTTGGCGGTAGCTGTCGCGGCTAGTGCTGGAGCCTATGATGCATTTGTAGTGGGTGCCGAATTCGACGGTCACGGTGAAAATGCGGGAGCTAGTTATTTGGGTGGATTGGTAGCAGCTGGGCGGTTAGGTGACACGTATGAAGCCACGAGCCTACCGTTGGATCCAAGAGTATCGTCCATCGTGATAGTTCCTGAACAGAAATTATCCACTTCAGATGCACGGTCAGTTTTGCCAGAGTTAATTCCTCGTTCAGATGTAGTATTTAATCTTCAGCGGTTAACGTTTTTGCTCGCGGGGTTGGCTGATCTTGACCAATTAAAGAGTGAGTTTGGGCAAGAGAGGATTCACGAATTACCCAGAGAGACTCTATTCCCGGCTGCAAAGTTGTTGAAAGAACTTTTATTGGACTCGGGTGCATTGGTCGCGACGTGGTCCGGTGCTGGGACTTCGGTTATTGGTATTTTTGAACGAGATGAAGCGATTGCAAAATTACAGACGGTACGTAATGCGGTCTCAGAGCTGCAAATTGACGCGACGGCGATGCACCTGCAAGTTGATACCGTGGGATTAGACGTTGTGGATGGCGATCCGTATAGCGATTTAGCTGGCTCGGATGCCTAGCTACTGGATCGAGACCTTAGGTTGTGCCAAAAATGAAGTAGACTCCCAAAAACTAGGAGCTCGCGCGAGTTCTCTGGGATACAAGCCTGCAAGTCGTTTAAATACGGCCGATTTGGTGGTGGTGAACACCTGTGCATTTATTGACGCCGCGAGACAAGAGTCGATATCGGTTATTTTAGACGCAATAGCCGCGAAGGGCAAAGATGCCAGGGTGGTGGTAACCGGGTGCATGGCGGAGCGCTACCAGCAAGAGTTGCGTGACGTACTGCCTGAGGTGGATTTGGTGGCTGGATTCGATGTCGAATTTATGGAACCTCAGGTCGCTAAGGGTCATGATAGCGTAAGTACGCGAGTAGAAATATCTAAGAAGCACGACACACGTTCTACAAAGTCCATTCCTAAGTCCGTGAAAGCATTTGACTTGTTGAATCTCCCGGCGGAGAAGTCACGGAAATCATATGGATACCTCAAAGTCGCAGAAGGGTGCAACAGAAAGTGCGGGTTCTGTGCGATACCCTCATTTCGGGGTCCACAAAGAAGCCGAAGTTTTGAGGATTTATTGTATGAAGCAAAGATTCTTGATGCACCTGAGTTAGTCGTAATTGCACAGGATTTAGCTAGCTATGGCGTCGACAATTATCAAAAGAGACGCCTAGGTGAACTCTTTACTGCATTGAAGGATTTAACCGACTGGGTCA
>JAJYGT010000090.1 GCA_021785005.1 Actinomycetes bacterium | reverse complement strand
CCGATCTGATGAATTTAACGCCTCCTCCGAAGCGGCTTGAGCTTGTCTAAACCCGCTCTTGAAGTTGTCTGGACTCGAAACGGTGTCCGAAATTCCAATTACTAATTCAAAATCCTGCACCAAGTTCAAACATGCTTTTTCGCACTGATTATGAGTTCCTTGAACAATTGCCACAAAATTACCCTCGAAATGATCCCATATGAATCCAAGAGACCCAAAAGCACCACTTGCAAAAATTTGCTGTTCGTCTAAGTCGTAATCGTCTTTCGCCGATGTACTGCGACCATGCAAAACAAAGACCGGTTCAGAAAAATCGATTTCAAACTCAAACAGTCGTTCTATCGTTGAAAGTGTTTCTTCACAACTTGGAGCGCGCAATTCCTTTAATCCCAGTAATTCATTCACCAAAACACGCTCGGATGATCGTCTAGCGCTCGCCTTTTGCGCGACCGTCTCTAAAGCCACACTTAGCATATGACCAGCGGATCTAATTAACGGAAGTGAAAGTTCAAATCCATCTGGCGCGCTATCTTCTCGCTTGGTCTGAATAAGCGCTAGCCATAACACTGGCCGATTTGGGGTATCGACCGCAATAGAAAGTCCCGCGTAAGTCGCGTTTTGAAATTCTTTAAGCGGCTTTAAACTCAACAAACTGTCCTTGCGCCCATCCATTTTCTGCGAAGGTTCGTGACGTGGCGACTGGAACGGGTGAGCATTATTTCCTTCATCAAATTGAGCCAAAATCTCAGGAAGCAAAGTTAAATTGAAGTCTCTCGACTTTGCCACAACTTCACCCCGAGCCGTCAACAAAACAATTTCGGCTGGAACAAGTGGCGCTAGACGTTCAATTAACGAATCAACTGGATCTTCGCATAACAAAGAGTCCAGAAGATGATCCTGAACAGAAACAAATCTGCGCAGAGCTCCTACGTTAGGATCGATCAGCGATTGATTTATGAAAGCAATTATCTCCGCGAACCTGGTTTCAAAAGGAACAACAAAAATCGGCAGTTCAACTTCAATTGCGCTGTCAAGCATCGCAGCTGGAACGGTTTTAAAATTGACATCAAGCGCAAATCCAAGTGCGGTTATCCCGGCGCTCTTCAACTCCCTAATTAATTCGCGTTGCTCACTCGGACGACCCTTCAGTCTCATGCCAGTAGTCAAAACAATCCAATGTGGAGAAATCCATCGCGTCGGGCGCGAAATCTCAAATGAGTGAGCACCCGTGACTTGGAGTTCCAGGTCCACTGTATCTGGAGTAGCAAGTCGTAAACCCAATGAAGGCTGTTCAAGCACTCGCGCCAGCGTGAGCTGACCCCTTGTCTTATTTCGCATACAAACCTGCTCAACCTAAATTAGACCTAGTTAAACATTAGATCAACACCACAGAGTAATCGTGAGTATATTCGATAATCAGACGGCGATTTATCACAATTGACAAGAACATCGCAAAGGCTCTTATCTTAGGCACTATAACATACTTGATTACGTTAACAAGTGCCGCTAGCGTGACCCAGTTTCAACAATATGCTCCATATTCGCGTGATTCTGAAACATGCAATTGAACAATTAATGAGCTATTGAAAATCAATTTACGAATAACTATCAAACACGGCTAGGCATTTACACCCATTCTTATACATTTATATTTAGCGTCTTGATGTCTAAGTTGACATTATGACAATTTAATTCATGTTAGATTCAGAATAGAACCAACGATAATATCTCAAATAAAGCGCTTATACATGAAAGCAAATCAAAATCAAACATGAAATAGTTTGACTTGAAATAAAAACGCAACTGCTTGTCGACCACAGGTCAAGACGCTCACGAAATAAACTCTTTGCCTTGAGCCAACAAGGTCGCCAACTCACTCAAATAACAGTAATACTCGATACAATTGCGAGAAAGTGCCTTCTAGCAGGTCTACTGTAGGTGCCTTGCTACTTCGTACTCATTTACGCTCTTGCAGTTTGCAGACTTTTACCTAAATACTGCTTAAGCAAATTGTTGTCAATAACAAAGAAGCTAACTTAAAACGCAACCACAATATCAATATGCCATATAGCAAATGTTGCCGTTAAAGATATGCCGGTACTAAATAGTAAATATTCACTAGATCGACGATCGGATGACACCCTATTTCGTTATACAATACAACAGACCTATTTGTTTGATGATGACCGACTTAGTACCACAACTCTAGGAATCAAATATTTGTTTTCCCTTCACACCAAGGAAAAAGCCGCATACTTGACAATGCAATTTCAACAATCGCGATTGTACGCTATTCCTGAATCTTAATATTTTGGCAAATTTACAACTTGACCTCATAAAGATTTCGTAGAAAGCAGTCGACAAAGCCACTATGAAACGCGAACAAGTACGACCTAATAATTCTCACGGAATTCTAAATCACTTTTTGAGATCCGCAATGTCTCTTTCCCTAATCGCCTTGCTAGGAGCTATGTCAACGAGGTCAATGGGTCAGGGTGTCCAAATCCAGCAAAGACCAGCGTCAGCAAGTGTATTTCCCGCCGACGCACCAGGTTCTATACATGGACCTTACAGAGTGAGTGGCAATTTAATACTTGATTCTACATCGAAACCCGTGTATCTCCACGGCGTGGACTGGCCTTCCCTAGACTGGTCATGCACCGGACAATGGGCCGATGCCTCTCAAAACGGTGTCAATCCTGCCGAGTTTCAACAAATGGCAACCCAATGGGGCGTAAATGCGGTTCGAATACCGGTCAACGAGGGATATTGGTTATCGAACTCTGGTTACTATTGTCCAAGCTACCGAACAACAGTGGCTAGTGTAATTGCTCAAGTCGAATCGTACGGAATGATTCCCATAATTGATTTACACACAGCTATGGGCGGAAACATCAATGCCACTTCGAGTCCTAGCAATCCAGAATGTGCACCCGATAGTGGCAGCTCAACATTTTGGAGCCAAGTCGCTAGTCAATATTCAAGCGATCCTAATGTCATGTTTGAACTTTACAACGAGCCTCACGGCATACCATGGCAAACCTGGAGAAATGGCGGTCCAATCACATGCAGTTCCTCCAACCAAAGTTACCAGACCGTTGGCATGCAGCAATTATTAGATGTGATTAGACATACAGGTGCCACGAATATCGCCATGGTAGACGGAGTCGACTGGGCGTCTAACTTGACTCAAGTGCCTCGATTTGCGCTAAGTGGCACCAACGTAGCATACGTCGAACATCTTTACGTAAACGAATCTTCACCAACCACTTCAACCAGTTGGCAAAATAATCTTGGAGCCACCCCAGGTCTGTTCCCGGTAGTGGCGACCGAATTTGGAATGTTGGGTTGTCAAACTTCCTATCCCACAAGCGAGCAACAGGCTATCATTTCGTATCTAACTTCGCACGGTATCGGTTACACCGCATGGGGATGGTGGGTTGGAGGCTGTGGTTTCCCTTCGCTGATTCAATCTGAAAGCGGAAGCTGCTACGAAGGTGGATGTCCGGTCCAGCAAGAAAATCTCGCTTTATCCGCAGGTACCGCTACCGCCTTGTTGCCCGTGCCAAGCTCAACCCTCAATGTCTCGGGTACCTCTGGAGCCACTGGACCTGGAACCTTCACCTATGCACTGCCTACTGCGGGTGGAGGTGGCGTCGTCACGGTAAACCTTTTAGTCCCTTCGAGCGATTCAGGCACACTGGCCTCCGCATCGCTCAGTTCACCTCAAGGCGTTATCGGATCGTCTACCGTAAAACTCACAGCGGGCAACTATGTTTTTGCCGTAACCGAACTCTTGGAACTTGGGGCAAATCAGATTACGATTACTGTTCCAACGGGTGTCTCAATTGCCTCTGTGTCTGAGGTTCAAGGCACGACAGGAACCACAACTATCGTCAACCCTGGGGCTTCCGCGTGTGGAGCAGGTCAAGCTTGGGGAGCGATAACGGTGACTCAAGGATCGTCACTAGATCTCACTCCCGGTGGATCATCTGGTTATCCAGCTGCGCATATTGTTAGCGGCACCTGTGTTGCTGCTGGCCTTGGGTATGCAAGCGCAACGTTGTATTATCCTGGCCCAACTGGTACGGTTTCGGTTTCGCCGTATTATGTCACCTCAAGCTGGCAGTTCATCTTTGGAACTAGCGTTTGGCTAAAGCAAGGTTGGAATAGCTTTCCAATTTATGTCGGAGGATCAGCTCCAATTGAATTAGGTCTACAAATAAATAACCCACTTGCGTGGACTGGCACTTTGCAACTTCCAAAGCTTCACGAAGTGGCCTAAATGTAACTGACCCTCTAAAAGATACTGAATCGCGCGATCTATTCAAATAGGTTCTCGTCGTCGACACTTTAGTTTGGCAAGAAATACATTGAGCCTCATTTGTTGGACTCCTTGGAGTTTTCGATTTCTGTAATTTACAAAAATCGATGCAAAGCTGGCACTAGGATAATGCGGTTTTTGTTTGCGACCCCTACATTGGTCAAGTCCGCTAATTTTCTCTCAAAATATAGATACGAACACATCTATAGCGCCCATTCGATGCTCTTGCAGCAAACAACGAAGGACGAAGTTGCGCGCTATAGATAAACATATTGCTTAGCCATACTAGGTAATTGAAAGACTTTGACGTTTCAGTCCGACCTCAACTGTAACGCTGTGTGACCAATCCTGGGCGCCACAGGATAATTTGCAAGCGTTCTTTCTCGTCGCACCGATGACCAATCAACTGCACGATCTGTGCAAGCGCGACCACACAGCAACAGCAACCGATTGCTCTGACACAAGGTTCAAACTAAAATATGCCATTTCGCCACCGGTTGATCTAATGACCAACTAACCGAAACGTATTCGGACTATAACTGACAACTTGACCCAGTAAGCCCTTTCAACCCACTATTCGCCGCACCGCTCAAAGTGTACTCCTTGTTGTGTTGCCCTTTTAGGTGATCTCAGAAGGCCGCGACCACCGCAGTTGCAGCATTTGCAATCGCGGGAGCATTGTTTATGATCCAATTCCAGATCTCGCCAGGCACATTGTATTGCGGGTCATAGAAATTCACAATGCTAACCGAATAGAGCTCCGCGCACGCCGCCGCGGACACGGTGGCAGACCACGGGTTGACATTATTTTGCTGACCCTGGACACCATAAGGTCCAGACGGAAATGTGCCAATAACATTGCCAAAAGTATCATAGAGACAAACGACCACCGCTCCGTGAAATCCGGTCAAGAATCCCCACATACTTGTATCCCAAACACGGGTCGACGCAGTTAGGTTCCCAGCTTGGTCAATCGTAACCGAAGTATCCATAAACCCGTTGCCGGTATTACCGATTTGTGTAGCCCCACTGTCTAAGGCAACCGGCCACTTGACAT
This sequence comes from Actinomycetes bacterium, assembly GCA_021785005.1. Taxonomy (GTDB): domain Bacteria; phylum Actinomycetota; class Acidimicrobiia; order Acidimicrobiales; family Acidimicrobiaceae; genus Acidithrix. Next base: position 906 of record JAJYGT010000090.1, on the reverse strand, counting down.
CGGAATGCAGCGCCAAGCAGTCCGTGTTGGAGGTCAGGTTACTGCTATTGGTAACAGTAATACAAGCCGTTGTACCTGGAGTTATTTGATATCCTTGCGAATCTTTTACAGGAACCAGGAAACTGATTTGAGTATCGCTCCAATTTTGAAGTTCGAATGTCGCAACATCACCCGGTTGACCCCAATTCACTTGGTTGTCGGAAAACAGTACATAGCCAGTCCCCTGTTGCGCGCCAAAGTTTTGACCATTAATCACAATAGTGTCGCCAGGTCCTGCCGTCGCTGGGGTAATCCCATAAATTGCGGGCGCCGGAAGTGTTGGAGAACCCAAAGTGAACTGCCACAGTTGGTCGTCGTTTCCCGTTTGTTTCTGTGGCCAGGATAAAAGAGATGCTCCAGCGGCGGTGGACATGCCAGCAATGCTGATGACATTTCCATTCAGCTTGGTCTTTATAAAAAAGTAACCGGAACCCGCTGGATCCGGGATGAACTCCCACAGTTGGTCGTCGTTTCCGGTTTGTTTCTGTGGCCAGGAAACAAGAGCGGCTCCAGCGGCGGTGGACATACCGGCAATGCTGATAACGTTCCCATTCAGCTGCGTCTTTATAAAAAAGTAACCGGAACCCGCTGGATCCGGGATGAACTCCCACAGTTGGTCGTCGTTTCCGATTTTTTTCTCTGGCCAAGAAACAAGGCTTACTCCAGCCGCCGTAGACATACCGGCAATGCTTATAGCATCATTATCCATCAAATTCGTGACAAAAAATCCCGCTCCCATCGTGATCTCCCCCTCAAATAAACTGCATCAAATTCTTTGATCCGATGCCCTTTGGGCCGGATTCTACTACTTGCCATTCGCATTCGCAATACAAAACCGAATCTTAGATAAATTACTGTATAGATCGG
>JAJYGT010000053.1 GCA_021785005.1 Actinomycetes bacterium | reverse complement strand
ATCTGACGTCTACCATCTTTGGTATTTACATTCCAAGACTCTTCGAGAATACAATCACACAAAGATGGTTTGGAAAAATCTTGGCAGGAACTGGTGGAGTTTGGATCCGTTGCGAGAGTTTCGCGCTAATTCAGACGCGTTGGATTGGATCTCTCAATCGCAAAAAGATAGCCTGGGTGCTCACTTGCTGTTTCCAAACTTGATGATAATTACGTCCTCAAATTACTTTGCTACCTATGACGCGGTTCCGATAGCGCCAAATGAGACACGATTGACGCTGCGCATTCGTGCGGTGAAAGACGCAGATGCGACCGAGATTATGACAAGTATTGATTCATTTTTGAGTGAAGATCTGTTCGTGGGGGAGCGTCTTCAAAGAGCATGCACCGCGCCCGCTTTTTCACTGGGACCACTTGCAGTTGACCACGAAGCACCAGTTCGACACTTGCATGCTTGTTTGCGAAAGGAGTTGCTCAAATGAGTGAACTAACCAGGGCGCCAAGACCCACGAGATCTACATTGATCCGAAATAAAGTACGTGAATCTTCGGTCTTTCCGTTTGCGGTAGGCTTTCGTCGATTGGGGCGTTCAGTAAGGGGCTCTGTCTTTGACGAGGTGACTTATGCGATTTGGTTATGCGCAGATGACTACTTTGCAGATATTAGATTTGCTTATTCAAATAGCGCATCAAATGAATCACTGGACGTGGAGCAGGCATTTAGTGGTAGGGTCTCGCTTGATCGCGATCACATAACGTGGTACCACGATATCGATACACTTGAGCGTGGGAACCTTTATCAAGATGAGGCCCAGTTTTGTTGGAAGGATGACTTACTGATTGAAGTCGGTGAAGATTATGTGGAGCATTGGAAATCTTTCCCGATGCTAAGTCCACAAAGTTACGGCGTGGCACAACTGTTTGACAGCGGTTCTCATGGGCAAAATAACCAAGGTGCCAAGTTGATAGGGCGGGCTGTAGTGGTTGGTGCTAGCGCCATTGTGCTGTGGGCTTATCCAGTTCCAGGCGCGGTGTTGTTCGAAGCGGTACCGGATTGGCGAATGGTAAAGTCAATAGGTCAAGAGGTTATTAGACCAGATGCAGTCAAGGTTTTGAACGGTATTTCCAATGACCATACCTTGCCTGATGGTTGGGAACGCGTCGTTTAATTCCGGGCGGTCTTGCTGTTCTTATCCTTAGGTGTTGATATTGCTTGTCGCCTGTGAGCGATCATCTCTTAGAATTTATTACAAGTGTAATTCTTGATAAGGGTTGCATGTCAGTTTTAGCAAAGGAATACATGTCCGACGAAGAACAGCAAAATCCAAAGGCACATCAAGCAATTGGTGCGATGGGGAATCTCACGGCGCAAGATCGACTCAAAGAGCAACAAGTCACTATGTCCTCGCCAAGGCGTCGTTACAGCATTGGCGCAAAGATTCTCTTTGCTTCGCTGGACGCGATTTATGGCAAGCCAAGAACTCTATCGAAGTTTAAGGTATTAGAGCTAGTAGCGCGGGTTCCCTATCAATCATGGGAGCAAGTTGCCTATATCGCAATCACCCACATTTCTGACCGAATATCAACTGCTCGAAGAATTCATGATCGGGTTATCGAGGCGCGACAACAGCAAGATAACGAGCAGTGGCATCTTTTGCTTCTCGAGGAGCTTATTGCAGATCGAAATATCAAGGAAAACTGGTTGCTTTATACGGCGCTTCCGCAACTTATCGCTTTCTTGTATTACCAAATTTCGGTAATTATGTACATTATTAAACCCAAATGGTCATATCGCCTGAATGCTGATTTTGAGGATCATGCCGAACATGAATACATGATCTTGGTTGATGAGAATCCAGACTGGGAGACCACGCCATTTGTGTCAGTTCTCGCGCCCGACTATGGCACTTACGAATCGCTCGCAGATCTTTTTCGACAAATCGGATATGACGAACGTATGCATAAACACGAAAGCGAGTACTACCTGATGGAACCCAGATTTAAGTAACACGGTGATCGAATAGTGTTGGTTGTGGCGACTCCAGGGTTTACTAGGAACCATTAGCTTGAGGACGCCAGAAGGGGCTTGAGATTAAACGTTCCACAGCATCTAACGTCAAAAAAACGTTATCTATAAGTCAAGTTGTAGCATTTTAACAAATGCTATGTCACGGCGATCATGGCAAGTTCGACTGGGTTTATGGTGCTAGTTGAGACGCAATCCTATTTTTTTACGTGCTGAATTCGATGTGTGTTTCGTTTAGCTGGATTTATTAGCGCGTAGTCAACTTTTGTTGAAGTACCTCTCGCCAGCGAATGCTATGGGTCAGACATTCGAAGGGGTAAATCCATAACTGGCGTAGATAGCCTGGCCAACCGTGCCAGTTATGTACTTTAGGAACTGTAGGGCAACCTCACGATTTGGCCCGGCCTTTACTATGGCGGCTGCGTATTCTCCACGCTGGTTAACTACCTCGTCTATTGGTACCGCTTCTACGGGCGTGCCGATTGCCAAATGATGACGAGCTTCGGTTTCCCACATAAACGCGACATCCGTTGCGTCATCTAGGAGCCATGCGGGGCTTTGGCGATGGTGAATTGTCGTGAGCACTGTCTCGCCAGAATGCCGCTTGGTTCCAAAAACTTCGTCGCGCAGCCGATCGCCTCCGGCGGCAGCCAGTGCCTGCAATGCCAGCTGACCTATTCCTTCGGTGTCGGGATTTGGAAGGGCAACACGTAATCCAGGACGCGCAAGGTCAGCCAATCCATTCACCTTGGACGGGTTGCCGCTACGCACGAGTAGGCAAAGCACATTGCTCGCGTAAGCCTTCGGGGGATCCACCAAGCCCTCGCGATGAAGTTCTTTCAAAGCCTGAGGACTGGCGGCAATTAGGTCGGGGGTAAATCGCAACTCCAAAGAGCCCATCTGAAGACCACCCGCTCTTAACTGGGATATAACAATTCCTGGCGGCAGAGTTTCATAGAAGACGGACTTTGTACCAGGATAAATCTCAAGAAAACCCGTCATGATATCGGGCAACACCATATATTGGTTTCCGGCGAACAAAGCTCGAAATCCTGCGTTTGCGAGATCACCACATAAGTCGCTTATCGCGTCATACGGGGGCGCGCTAAACGTTGCTAATTCATTCCTTTGGTCAGGGTCTGACATACGCCCATCCTTCCCACTGTCGCCTTACAACTTGTGCGATGCCGGCCGGTACGACAGTTACGCCGTCTATCAGCTCATGGACGGAAATCGAGCGCTCGCGCATGGTATTAGAACACGCCGCTACGATTGCGCCACGACCAAGTAATTCACGTAATTGGCCCGCAACGGGCGCATCAGTTAGTACGGCGGTCATACCAGGACCGTTCACGACTAATTCGACTGGGGTGTTTGCACCAAGTTCATTTAAAAGATTATTAATATTTTTGATCACACCTGCTTGTTTGGTAGTATCCGCTTCGGTTAAATGCACGACAACTCCCCGGGGGTTGTCGTCGATATTTGTAATCATCACGTAACTCCTTTTCGCATGTGGAGTTTTCATCCATACATTCAACTTAACATTTTTAAGCCAGCGACTGCTGTCAGGGGAGCAAATCGTACCATCTTGCTATTTGTTTGTCGTTCGCTACAACACACAAACAATCCAAAAACCCTGTATCAACGAGTCTCAAAATCTAGCAATCAACGAAGGCATTCTTAAAACGCCTTGAATTTAAAAGTGGCGTTTTATCTCTTTTTCGGCAGTCCACAATCGCTGTGCAGCTATCGTAAGTGCCTGGCCGACAATCCTCTATGGTCTTGGCTGGTAAAGCGATGTCAGAAAAGTACCGCAACTGATCTTATGCAATCTTGGTTTTGGTTGATTTACGTGCTTGGTTCAAGCAATTCATTTCGCGTTGCGTCGTGTAGTAATGCAATTGTGCGTGTGCGCAACTAGGAAGTATTATCAGCCACGCTCGTACCACGTGTATTCAGTTTTCGGATTCCCAGTTTTGGCCGGACTTCGAAGTCGCTTTGTCACCTGGCCAAGTTGATAGAAAGCCGTTATGCAAAACCGCGGTCAATTTCAGTCTCCATGATTGAGAATCGCGTAAAGCCTTTTTTGTCACGGCTGGGTTGTAATATCGTACCATGGAAAACAGAGAATTTCCCGTAGTAGCACTCGTCGGTTGCGTGGCAACGAAATTGCCAAGAGGTTCTCCTGCGCGGAGTCTTTACATCTCCCCACTGTTTCGTGCTCGAAGATCCTATGTGGAGAAGTTTGGATACCGCTGGTACATCCTGTCGGCTCTCTATAGCCTTGTAACCCCCGATCAATATCTAGAACCGTACGACTTAGTGCTGGAACAGCTGAACTCACGGCAAAGGCGAGAGTGGGCAAATAGAGTAATTGCCGCTCTCGATGCGCACGAGGGTGATCTTGCCGGTACGAAGGTTGAAATTCATGCCGGCAAGAGTTACCGCCATCCAGATATTATTGATGCACTTTCCAATCGTGGTGCTTTTGTCTGCGTGCCTGTAACTGAGAGGGGTATCGGATCTCAGATCAATGCCTACAAGAGGCTGATGTCAGGCGATGAAGCTTTCTTGGACAAAGAATCAAGTGTGTCGGAAATCAACATTTCCGTTACGAACTTCTCGTCTGTCAAGGCAAAAAACGGTGGAAGCTATGGCAAGCTGTCAGATTTCTTGCTCTCCAGTGATGATCGAAACTTACATTTGACGTTTTCAACACTTGAAAAAGTTCTTGACCGGAACCTTCCGGATTCGGCGCGAACCCATAAGGCGTGGTGGGCCAACGATAAATCTGGAAGTCATAGCCAGGCAAATAGTTGGATGAATGTGGGTTGGGAAGTCGAGCATGTCGACATCAATCAGCAAATGATCACATTTCTTCGAGTCCGATGAATCAAGATTGGATGATCGACGAGAGTCTAGAACGATTTTACTTGCTGATCGAAAGGCTTAGAGCGTCAACCAATGGAGAACGTACTCTTGCTTCGTGCACCGCTAAAACGGGGTGGCCAGTTCGCGGAGTTTATTTCTTCTTCGATCCCGCAGAGTGTCTGAACGACGGTCGGCCTCGCGTAGTAAGGATCGGTACTCACGCAATTACAGACGGGTCTTCTACCACTCTTTGGAACCGTCTCAGCCAGCATCGGGGTTATCGTGCAAGAGATACGGGCCTGTTGAGCGGCAACCATCGGGGATCCGTATTCAGACGACACGTAGGAGACGCGATAATTGCATCTGACAAACAATATGCAGTTATTGCCTCGGCCTGGGGTGTGGGAACCAATGCTTCGCGTAACGTAAAGAAAACTGAACAGCCATTGGAGTTGGCCGTTAGCAGCTATATCGGTGACCTTCGCGTTCTCTGGTTAAGCGTGCCAGATGAGCCAAGTCCCCTGAGTGACAGAGGCGCTATAGAGCGAAATGTGATCTCCCTCCTCAGCTCGCTTCGGGGTAAAGAGCAGTTCACGCCTTCTTTCGACTGGCTTGGCAGATTCTCTCCGCGCAGCGAAATTAGGACAAGTGGCTTATGGAACATCAGACATGTTGGAAGGGTATTTGATGCTACTGGTCTGGATCTATTGGAAAAATGGGTATCTCGGGCTGATGGTACAGAATGATCGCTACCGGGAATCCGCTACTGGAACGTTGCTGCCTGACTTGACAATGTAGCCTCTCAACGAAGAGCCAGATATTGAGGTTAGAACGAGCGGATTTATATGTCCCTTTATCAACGGGGTTGATCAAATCGCCTGGCCTACACTGCAAAAGCCGTTAGAGCTAATTTTATTTCATTGCTCGGATCAAACTGGATGATTGGACGTCCACCTTTACGTTGTTTCATGTCTTAACCTATTAAGAAAAGCTCGTCTACTGGTTGCGCCAAAGGTTGTGTAAATTCCATTAGCTGAATGAAAAGCTGGTGGTGGCCATGGAATCTAGGAAGTAAGAAACAAAACGCCTAATTACAAAGGAGTTGGATCCCCATGACCACCACTACGAAGAATAAAGCACTTTCAGACTCAGCAAAAGAGATACTTGTCCGAGACGGCGATTTGATACGAAATATTATCAGGTAAGTCCTACAAGAGATCCTCGAAACTGAAATCGACCAAGCGTTAGGCGCAGTTAAGTTTGAGCGTAGCGAGATGAGACTCCCATTTTGCGCATCAGTTACAAGAAATATTATTTTTCAGTCGTACGGTATCGTTGCCATAGGCCTTGACCGGCAGATTCTTAATTTAAATATTCAATTTTAGGCCACGGATAGTCACCTTCAGTAGAATGCTTTTTGTGTTTGTCGAGAAGTCATAATATCTATCGAGTACCGGGGTTCGTATTATGGAACAAGAACTGGCCGATGAAGTTTGGAATAGAAACCTTGTCCGCCATGTAGGTAGCGCAAAAGCGGGCTAGATATTGGACTTCTCATAGGAACGCTCAAAGATATACCTGACGGTAACTGTCAGGGTAGTTGACGCAGTAGGTACTTTTAGATCAATTGCTTTTTACTGTTTTCTTTAATTGTTTGTAATCTTTTTGTTCGGTAGGTATTGTGGTTGACGGACTTGATGGAGGATTGCTTAGCAACCACCGACCCGAATGTGGACAACGAGACCCGTTGACACACAATCGGGTAGGTTTTGATCACAAGTCGAACAACCATTTATTGCTAGCAATAAAAATCAGTTGAGTTTTATTTGATGGTAACCAGGTGACAGCGCACTGAGGCTCTAATGAATCCGTTAGTTCAGTTGGACGGAAATTCGAATTCTTGGCGAGAATTGGGAAAAGGCACTCAATCAGGTTGCAGGACCTCGACGCGACAACTTAGAAATGGCTCTCCAACTGCGTCACTTATAACATAGCTACTTAAGATCTTATCTTTTGGCGAAAACTCGGCTACGACAGTGGTTTCTTCTGTGAATTCCATTACTAACACACCACCCAAAAGCATTCGAGGTATGAACTCATCTGCTCCATTTGATGGTTCATATTCAAATTTCAGACGCTCTAAACAGGGATTAGGTTCTGGTGTAAACTTTGCCTCCGTGAGTGGTAAACCAAGTGACAGTCGTGAGTAGCTGGGTATAAAAAAGAATTTCACAAGGTGTAAAACAGTTCTTAGGTTTTGCCAATCGCTATCGGTGCTTCTATAGGTTGTATAAACCGCCGTGCGAGCAACGACTCCGTTGCTCGCGTATATTGTTACAAGTCCATCAGTACCACCTAGAAGCGTGAGTTCAGACAATTCCTCTAACTCTTGATAGATATCTTTGGGGTTCGTGGGGCTGCGGATAAACGGCCAAAGGATAATCCAAAAAATTATTGAAATTGGCGCAAGCAACTGCATAATGTTTTCCGGTCTTGTACGTGGTCGAGATTTGATCCTTCTTTTAGTTGCCTGAATTCCAAGAAAATGCAGCTCTTTAAGCCGGGCCATGTCAAAGTCGAGGGAAACACGTATGCGTATCTTGCGTCCGACAAGTCTAAACATCTCAATGGATTGTCCTAGTTCGTTGGAATTAGCCTCAAACGGACCTGGCATAATTGCTCGATTCTCTTATGGCCGTGGTTTAAGCAGCCTGTAATGTCGACCAAGTGGTGTGTGGATTTAAATGGAGTTCAAGAGTCGCCTGTAACCCAGATACTAAGGGATGTAATACATTGGTGTCCACATATCACTTGCACAACCGATCCCAAGGTTGGACCAGAAAATACAAGGCTCCTCAACGAATCCGTAGTATGGAAGCAAAAATGGGACTGGCGTAAACCATTGTGTGCTGATATACGCACTTGTAGGATTGTTTCCTAAGTTAACGGCAGTAAAACCATCTCCCGTCGCTTCTCCGTTAGGACTGTATAGTCCTGTTTGTATCAGAGATATCCGCTTCATTCCTCCGTAGTGCGAATAAAAAGTGACTAAAGACTGCCATTGTAAGTCTCCAGTCGAATCATTGCCGTTGAGCTGTTCACATATCGTGCCGCTGTCACCATATTGGGCATCAAAAATGTTTTGACACACCTGTCCAACCCATAACAAAGGGCGACGAACCTGACTAGTGGATCCACTTGATGAGTTTGCGACTAGGGCAGATGCACTTGCCTGCGCTGCAATACCTAAAGGTGCAAGCACACTGCTAATTGCAACTGCTGTTACCCCCCCATTATTCTGGCTATCTTGTTACGAAACATGTATTCCCACTTTCTTTGGTTGACAGATTTAATCAAGGTATACGATCCGCGTCGGCAAAGTTTGACACGGTTTGGACCACTTGCCTTGATCGTATCACAACCCCGGTTATCGTTTCAACGATTCCTGATGGAAAATCGAAATGTGCGTAAAGGATCATTCTTGATGCCGACCGACCAGTTTTGCGTTTTGGTGTCCAAGTAACATTTGGTGGTTCTAGCTGCTTCCACGCGCACGTATGGTCGGGCTAATTACTTTTCGATACGCCTGTGACAACGCCTGTGGAATGACAAATTGTTGCGCTCAAGAATAGCTTTTTTATCAGAGCTAATCTCGCGAATTGCTGCTTTGCGATTCAAATACATATCGGTTAACCAGGTATTTCAACATTCGAAGAAAATATAACCTGAACATACGAAAAATCACAGAGCTTCGATTCTTCTTTTTCTGTCGTGATGGGTCGGTCTTATCCTCAACTCTGAAATAACCCGGGTTTAATGGTTATTGCGAACTCTCCATGACAATTTAACCCGGGGAGGTCCAAGGTAGTGAAAATGAGTGAGAATCAAACTATGCGACAAAGGTATCGGAGCAGTTTCTTGACCTGGCATTACGAATTAAGAGAAAACAGGGACGAGTCATCGTGATTATTTGCTTTCTGGTGTGCCTTTGGGACTTCGCGATAATTCCGTGCATCTACAGTATTGAGGCAAAATCTCTTATGTCAGCTTGATCAAACTATTGGGAGCCTGCCAATCCTACCTATAGAGTGCGCTATGAAAACGTGCTACCGTCAACAAAAGCAATGCGCCTAGGATAGACCCGTGAGCGATTTAGACACCCTCAAAGCGCAGGAACAGCGTCTCCAAGAAGCTCAATTGCGCTCCGATGTCGCGGAACTGAATTGTTTGTTGCATCCCGACCTCATCTTCGTAGGTCCCGACGGAACTTTGGGCGATAAAGAATCAGACTTGTCTGCACATCGAATTGGGTTAATTCGCCTTAATGTGCTCGAGCCCGACGACCTTGTCGTGCGTATTTTCGACGGAGTCGGTATTACGGTTCTCACTGCACAACTCGAAGGCGTATTCGCGAATGAGCCATTCTCAACTCGCATGATTTATACTCGAACTTGGACCAACGGTTCCTCGGGTTGGCGTGTGATTGCCGCTCATATAAGCGCTGCCGCGCCCAGTCCGAAATAACGATGAGGTCAATTAGCGCAGTCGGTAGTCGCTCCAATTAATCAAACACAACCCGACTAACAACCTTGGGTTAGTTCAAGACTCATGAGAAAACAAGTGACACAGTCACCTTATTGCATAAGAGCTGGTCGACAAGTTTTTATACTTCCATTCCTGCATGTTTTACACACGGTAATTCCGTCTAATTTTGGTTTGATTGGGTGCATTTCGCACCCAGGCTCGGCAGAGTAGCGATCTTTGAGAGTTGACGAGATGCGTCGGTTCACAACTCTTTAACGGGGGTGTTCTGAGCTATGTCGGCGCGGGATGTGCTCAATTAGGTTGGAAATTTTGCGAGTGGTTATATTTATGTTTGCTTGCCCCAAATCGCGAAGATACTCGTGTAATAAGACGCGCAACGGATCAAACGGCCTAATGTTTAGCCTAGGAGTCAATACGGCATGGAGAATTAGATGAATCACCTTGTGCTTTTCTACACATCAAGCTTGTTCGATGCCACTCGACTGCATTCAACTGACTCTGTTCGAATAGAGGTTGTACGCACATCCAAAGAACTGCTCGAAAGTGCAAGTGCAGCGACCGTGTGCGTAATTGACTTATCAGATGAAGCGTCACTTGGGCTTATTGAAGAACTTCGCCGGAGGTGTTCTGGCCAGTTAATTGGCTATGGACCACATGTCATGGGAGAACGCCTAAAGCAAGCTAAAGATCTGGGTCTTGACCAAGTATTAGCTCGTTCTCGGTTCTTTGGTTCCCTGGGACCAAATCATTGGGTTTTTGCAGCGATCGAAAATAATGCCGACCGAGCTGCGAACGAGTGACAATCTCATTCATGAGAGTTGATATTATCCCAGAAATTGGATCACTGCAGTGAGAATATAGTTATGTGTGCAAGTTTGTAGGCGATACGATTACCGCATAAGTTATTGTTGATCACGCAGGCATAGGTTCATATGCGCTTGTGGAGATGACGGTTAATATATTGCAGTTTTGGCGCCTAGTTCGCTTGGCAGTTGACTACAGTCTTTTTGGTGCAGGGTAATTAATTCGCGAAACACGTTGGAAAAAAGGTCGCTGATATCTTGCGCGCGTGTGGCACACACACGCATTGTTATGACGTTATCGGTTGTAGCACTAATCGCAACGGATAAGTCAGAGACATGTTTGGAATATCGGTCGACGATCTCGCGCAAAGTAGCTAAAGGTTCCCAAGTTCCCACGAAGTACGCTGCTCCAATGCATGATTCGTCAGTTACTTTGTTCCAGAGATCGTCATTGTCAAACAGGGGATTTTGACTGATTTCTACAGTATCGGTGAATTGAAGTTGGTTGTCGTAGTAGATATGGACATTTAAAAAAATGTATGACGGCTCTGTTTTGTAACCGTCGTGATTTGAGCTTTGGCGTTTGGCCAATATGTCGGAAAATATGGCACGTGATCCAATCTGTACATGAAGAGTTGTCTTTGCCTCAAGTTCGGTATTCTCAAAACAAATCAGCGGGGCGCTTTGCATTATTAAAAACGAACCATCGAAAACTGAAATTTCCGTGTGGACGCAAGCTGGTGCTTGCTCTAGATTTGCATTGCGCTCGAGATCTCTTTTTGGCATGACCTTGCTCCACGATTGTGGTTCTAGCCAAACTTGTGCTTGATCAGTTAGTGCCAAGGTTATGTTATGGTTTTCATCTGGGACGAGGCCTGGCCCAATTTCAGTCAAGAAGTATCGGTCAAAATCACAGACGAACCCGCAAGGATGAGATATTCGGAACTGCCCAAAGGATTCGATGCGTTGCACTTGCGCGCGAGAAAATTTAGCAGAGAGAAAAGATGTGGTTTTTGTCACTGGACTTTATTATTTAGGATTTCGGTTCTAACCCAGTTTGTTATCTGGACTAATCCGATCTGATCCGCTAGGTCAGCCAAAAAAGTTGGTCGGTCATCTCGAATTAGTGCGGCATCCGAAAGCATTACCTGGGTGTTAGCGCCAACCAAAGGCGCGAGATTTATCTTATTGACAATTAACAAGTCAGAAAAACTCAGTCCTGGTCCACCTTTGCGCGGGATCTTGTCTCCTTGGGCCACATCGATTACATATATGGTTTTATCGGCTAGGTCAGGAGAAAACATCGCAGTCAGATTGTCGCCTCCTGACTCAATTATTACTAGGTCAAGATCGTCAAATCTGCTTGTAAGATCCGATATGGCCCCAAGATTCATGGAAACATCATCTCTGATTGCAGAATGTGGGCAACCCCCGGTTTCCACACCTATGATTCTGTCGCGATCCAGGATGTTCAATTTGGTTAGAAAGTCGGCGTCTTCTTTGGTGTAAATATCGTTGGTGACCACTCCAATTGAAAACTCAGTCCCCAAAAGTTCGATGATGCGCCTTACCAGCATTGTCTTACCCGAGCCAACAGGCCCGCCGATTCCAAGTCGCAATGTACTGCCATTTGGTATGTGCGGATCGTGTTTGGCGATGGCGCGATGGTCGTGGCGGTGTGTAACTGTCATTGAATTCCTTTGTGAATGCGAGAAATTAGCTCTGGAATAGCCTTGGTGTCAAATGGGTATGGTCGATCTGGTCTAGCTCCACTTCGATCGAAGCTCGTGATCCAGCGTTTCGCGTAAAACTTGGACGCTCACGTGCTAAAGCTGCGGCAGTTTTGGTGAGATCGGAAATAATTGTTAACTGTTGGCTTTGTCCTATTTTTCCGTACCGTACTAGTACAGAAGTCAACATAACAAGTTCGCGCATAAGAAAAAGGACTCTAGTTGTGGACATATCCCATTGCCTTTTGTTCGCAAGAATGCCGAGAAGGGTTGATGGTTCTTGAAATTGTGCGGACATAACGCTTATGTCCGGTGCATCGAAAAACTGAGCTGACGATCTCATAAGCGCTTTTGTGAGACTTTCTTGCGCTTGACGAGATTCAGCAGTTGTCCTTGTGACGTGTAGTTGTTTGTCTAGCGCGACAAGGGATTTGACCTGTTGTTTTTCGTAGTCCTCGGTACGCGTCTTGTCGAGAAGTTCGTAACATCGCGAGAAATTCTCGAGATCGCCGTGCCAGAGAGAGAAATACATGTAATTCTTGATCCAATTGCTCGCCTGATATAGCGATTTCGAGCTAAAACGGGCGCAAAATGTCTCGAATCCAAAACTGTGCGCCAGCGCACCGGACGGGAACCCAGAATCAAAGAAATAGTGCATCTCGGCCATACTTGCGTAATCGAACGTTCTATTAGAGAGGGAAGGGTTAGTCGACAATTGCCGGTTCAATTCGTTTAAAACAAGTTATAGAGTTGGGCGAGCGGTAACGTCGACGCGGGTTCACATCTGAGAAGTTCGTCTTTGAATCTGACTTCGTAAGTATTTGGATTTACCTCGATTGTTCCTACTGTATCATTGTGAATCATGCTCGATTTACCTATATTTCGAGTATTTTCAACCGCTATTCTTTTGCGGTTGGATCCCTCGACTTTATTGCCATATTCAAGAGAAAGTTTTGAGACAAACGTAACCGCAAGGTCGGCGCTAGCGAGCCCCATGGAGCCAAATTGTGGTTTGTATAATTGGGGTTGAGGTGTGGGAATTGATGCGTTTGGGTCTCCACTTATGGCGTAAGCGATCATTCCAGATTTAATAATAGTCTCAGGACGTACACCGAAAAATGCTGGCTTCCAAACCACTAGGTCGGCTAGTTTTCCTACCTCGACTGAGCCTACATATGAGGAAATTCCTGCCGCGATAGCAGGATTGATCGTATATTTGGCGATATAGCGTTTAATTCGATTGTTGTCAGCGCGATCATTGTCGTGGTCTAGCGGTCCTCGTTGCTCCTTCATTTTGTGTGCAGTTTGCCATGTTCTGGTTATAACTTCTCCGACACGTCCCATCGCTTGAGAATCCGAGGACATCATGGAAATGGCACCGAGATCGTGCAAAATGTCTTCAGCCATAATGGTTTCTTTTCGAATTCTTGAATCGGCAAAGGCCACATCTTCAGCGACCGATTTATCCAAATGATGACATACCATAAGCATGTCAAGGTGTTCTTCAATTGTGTTTACGGTGTACGGCCGAGTAGGGTTCGTCGATGACGGCAAGAAATTCTCAAGGCCGGTGACCTTAATAATGTCGGGCGCATGTCCACCACCCGCACCTTCAGTGTGAAAGGCGTGTATTGTTCTGCCTGCTATGGCTGCTATCGTGTCTTCGACAAAGCCGCTCTCATTTAAAGTGTCAGTATGAATCGCTACCTGAACGTCTAGATCGTCGGCAACTTTTAGGCACGTGTCGATGGCAATTGGGGTTGATCCCCAATCTTCGTGCAACTTTAGGCCCATGGCTCCAGCTAAAACTTGTTCTTGAAGTGCTTCGTAGGATGAGGAGTTACCTTTGCCCATAAAACCAACATTCACTGGCGTGTTTTCAGTCGCTCTAATCATCTGATTTATGTACCAGGCTCCAGGAGTACATGTAGTGGCGTTCGTCCCGGTCGCGGGTCCGGTACCGCCTCCTAACATGGTCGTGATTCCTGATGTAATGGCGGTTTCAATTTGATCGGCACTGATGAAGTGGATGTGGGAATCGATTCCACCAGCAGTGACAATCATTTTTTCTGCAGCGATTATCTCTGTCGACGCGCCAATTTCAATGGTAACGCCTTTGGAAACAAGCGAATTTCCGGCTTTGCCGATGGCTGAAATTATGCCGTCTCGAACCGCAATATCAGCTTTATAGATCCCGGTGTGGTCAATAATCAATGCGTTTGTAAGTACGAGATCCGGGGCTCCTAAAGCCCGTGTGATGTTGGGATTTTGTCCCATGGCATCCCGGATTGTTTTGCCGCCCCCAAATTTAGCCTCTTCACCGTAGACGGACATATCGAATTCAACTTCGGCAATTAAGTTAGTATCTCCTAGCCGTACCCTGTCGCCAGTGGTCGGACCATAGTGAGATATGTAGTCACGTCGTGGCATCCTAAATGTCATTTGTTATACGCTCTGCTTTTCATGTCGTGGCCAGATCATTCCGGCAATCTTCAATCCGATGTGAATTTGATCAATGAAACAGTCCGCTCTTGTCCAGGCTCGAACCTTACTGCTGTGCCTGATGCTATATCAAGGCGAGTATCTATAGTTTGATCACGGTTGAAAAACAACGCTGAGTTTGTCTTGTAGAAGTTGTAATGCGATCCCACCTGGATAGGTCTATCCCCGCGATTTAGCACGGTGATAGAAAATGCAACGGCGTTGTCGTTTATGGCGACGTCGTCTTGTGCTGGAAGAATCTCACCTGGGATCATTAATGTCTGCCTCCGTCATTTTGTCTTTGTCTTTTGCGCGATACACTAATGGCTGTCCAAATCGGGTTCTACACCCGAGAAATCGGATTGTGAACGGTAACTAGTTTGGTGCCATCAGGAAACGTAGCTTCAATTTGAACCTCGTCAACCAAGTGTGCTACCCCGTCCATGACCTGGTCGCTTCGTAGTATTGTTGCGCCGAATATCATAAGCTCGGCTACCGTTTTTCCTTCTCTTGCACCTTCTAGGATTTCCGCAGAAATCAAAGCGACAGCCTCAGGGTAGTTCAGCTTTAGTCCTTTTGCCATACGCTTGCGTGCCAGGTCGGCCGCGACAACTAAGAGTAATTTTTCCTGATCGGCGTTAGATATTAGCAATTTGAACCTCGTCTAAGTCGTAACCATGTCGCACATTGAACCCTAATATAGTCTCCTTGCAATGAAGCGTCATCTTGGGACACGTGAAATCCTTCTGGAGGTTTAACCAAGTGGCAATCTTTGTGTCAACGAGACGTGATTTAATAGGTTTCGGCTCGTCATGCTACATACCAGATATTTGGTGAGACGGGTAAAGTCGTGCATGCGGATATTGTTTCGAATCAATCCACGTAACGTTCGTTAACACGTCGTTCATAATGTCGCAACGGGGTCGAAACAAACTCGTTGTAGCTTCGTTAAAGAGTTCAGTTCTTGATTTAGGAACTATACCAGGCGAAGTAAGGTTTGAGATTTTTGTGAAGACTTAAAAAAGAGTCTTGAGTGTGTGCGGTTGCGAGTTTTGTTTCGAACCGCCCAAGTTATAGAATTAGCGTCTAGGGTTCCACGCAAATTGCGGTTTGGTCCGAGAGATGCGAGTATCAAGCAAATTGCTCGATACTACACGGAGGGATAAAAGCCCGGGAGAGTTACACAACTCTCCCGGGCTTTTGCAATTCCAGGATAATTCCCGGAACTTGATATGAGGTTTTACAAGAGAAGTGGTCTTGGTCAAAGATGGAGGTTTATAGAGGGCGACAAGAGTAAAAAAGTAATTCAGATACGGAAATTTGAAGCATTCAAGTTATGACAATTAGGCCTTAGATGCCAGTCTGTAAAGGCAAAACGAACCGAAATGGGCGGCTCAGGAAATACGGCTTTCGAACGGGCTTTAGAAAAAGGGGAGACACTATGTTGCAGAAACGTCGTCGTTATATAAATATGGGTCGATCGGTAGTTGTGGGATCGGTCGCTGTGGTTCTAGCGAGCTGTGGTTCGACGTCACCGTCAACCTCGAGCGCGACAACAGCGCCAGTCGTTGGGAATCCAGCGTCTCATACACTAAATTTGGCATTTACTGCTGATACCCAACCACCTGATCCAGACGTATTTTACGCTGGACAAGGACTTGCAATCACAAACTCGGTTTATCAGGGATTGGTTCAGTATCAACAAGATCCGGTAACTTATACGGGAAACGTTAATTATCAAGCCCCTACCTCCAAAGCAAAGATTGTTCCCGATTTGGCTACGTCATGGACGGTGTCACCTGATGGACTTACGTATACATTCGAGCTTCGTCATGGTGTGACGTTTCATGATGGCACTCCATTTACATCTGCGGCAATCGCAGCTTCATTTGCGCGACGCACTGCGGTAAACCAGGGTCCGGCTTATATGGTTTCTGACGTAGCGAGTGTTGATACATCGAATCCGTATGTTGCGGTAATCCACCTGAAACAACCGGTCAGTGCATTTCTCGATTACCTGGCTTCGGCTTATGGACCCAAGATGGAGTCACCGACAGCTTTAGCGGCAAATGTTGGTAAAGATATCGACCAGACTTATCTTATGACCCATGATGTTGGTACTGGTCCCTACGAAATAACCTCGGTTACGCCTGGTCAAGAGTATGTTCTTCAAAGCTATTCTGGCTACTGGGGGCCCAAGCCCTACTACACAAAAATTGATATAAAAATTATTCCTGATATCTCGACACAAGAGCTCGAGTTCAAGCAGGGTAAGCTTTCTCTCTTGTTGCACGGGCTTTCAACTTCAGCGATCGCGAATTTCCGAGGCGATTCTTCGTTCAAGGTTTACGCTGTTCCTACCCTTGAGATGCCAATGATGTGGGTCAATCCGAATTCACCAACTCTTAAGTCTCAAGCTGTGCGTCAAGCACTCGCAAAAGTTATTGACCGCCAACAGATCGAGAATTTGGTGTACCCAGGTAGAGCAACGGTCGCAACCCAAATCTACCCTGCTGGCGAGTTTCCTAGTGGAACTGCTATGGATAATCCAACTTACAACGTGGATGCTTTAAAGAAATTGCTGACTCCCAGCGAGTTAGCTAAGCCCTTAGTGCTGGGATACGATGCACCGTCTCCTTCGGATGCTCAAATGGCTAACTTACTACAAACCGAATTTGCAGCGGCCGGACTAAATGTGACTGTGCGCAGTTACACCTCAACTGCGATATACGGATTTGTTGGAAATTCAACAGGTATTCCCGACCTTTTAGCTGTTACCAACTGGCCCGATGCGGCCGCCCCTGACACGTGGGCCAGAATTGCAATGACACCGGGTGGTGGACTGAATTATTTGAACTGTAGCGTGCCGGCTGGTACAGCTTTGTTGAATCAAGGTCTAAACACCACGTCTGCAGCAAGTGCTAGTTCGTACGATGCTCAAGCGGGAAGTGCGTTTGCGGCCTCTGGTTGCTGGGATCCTATTGTAAATCGCGGTGACACCATTGTCGCGCCAGACTGGATGAAGGGTCTTGTGCATCAAGTTCCTGTACCTAGAACGTTAGAATTTGCTGATTTACATCCGTAGATCGAATTTTAACTCCGGCAGTAAGTAGTTATTAGAGATGGGATTGGAGGTTGAGATGATGTCAAATGAAACCCTTGCAGTACAAGCGCCAGAACCGGTTGCGAAATTGCATGAAGTTCGAGTTGAACTAAAACGGCGATCCAGGTACAACCAGGTTCTAAACGGAATCGATCTTGAGATTGGGCGTGGCGAGATAGTCGCGCTAGTCGGTGAATCAGGTTCTGGTAAATCGGTGCTTGGGATGACTATTCTTGGCCTCCTCCCCTCTAAAGCAACTCCAAAGATTTCAGGCACCGTACGAGTTCTTGATGTTGAGATCAATTCGGCAAGTGAAAAGAGCTTACTTGACTTAAGGAAGCACCACCTTGGTGCTGTGTTTCAGGACCCAATGAGTTCCCTCAATCCCTCTATGAAGATTCTTCGGCAGTTAGACGAGGTCACAAAAGATACTCAGTTGTCGACACAAGCACTTCTAGACGTAGGTATCACCAATGCTAAAGAGATTTTGAATCGGTATCCTTTTGAGCTATCGGGGGGCCAGCGCCAGCGCGTCATGATTGCAATGGCTTTGGCAAAATCGCCCGCACTAATTGTGGTTGACGAGCCAACGACTGCGTTAGACGTCACAGTTCAAGCACAAATACTTCAGCTGATACGTGACCTAAGAGATAGAATCGGTACGGCATTTTTATTTGTGACTCATGACCTTGGAGTCGCGAGCGACATTGCAGATCGTATTGTCGTAATGTTGGCGGGCCGTATTTTAGAATCAGGTACTACTTCGAATATTTTACGTAGCGGTCAGCATCCTTACACGCGGTCTTTGTTGGCGTCGAGAATTACCATGGCTCAAGATAAGGGCGATCGAATCTTTGGAAAAGAACTTCCTAATAGTTCAGGAATTGTAAATGTTGATGGTTGTCCTTGGGTTGAGCGCTGCAATTACAAACTAGATATTTGTAATGATGTCTTTCCCGATCCCGTTTTGCTCAGTAAGGATTGGAATGCTTTTTGCCACAACTTAGGCGCAGTGGCGATTCAAGGTGCCGTTTCAGGAAGTAATGCCCAAGAAGATAAGGTGGTCGAAAACAACGCGGTGCCAGATCTGGCAATGTCACCGGTGGTACTCGAAGTGATCGCCTTAGAAAAAGTCTTTGTGAGTCGTTCGGGTTCGGCGCGCAAGGAGTTTACCGCTCTAAAAAACGTGGACCTCGAACTTCGCAAGGGTGAATGTGTCGCGGTGGTCGGCGAATCTGGCTCTGGAAAATCGACTTTGCTTCGGATAATTGGTGGTTTAGAAACTCCCACTTCAGGCGAAGTATTTAATCACACCAAAATAGTGCCCCGCATGGTGTATCAAGATGCTGGGTCTTCGCTAACACCTTGGATGTCGGTAGACGAATTGCTAACAGAGAGTTTACTCGTGACGAAGTTGAGCCGCAACGAGGTAAAGCGCCGGGTAGCCGAGGTAATTCACCACGTTAACTTGCCAGAAGCGATTGGCACTGCAAAAACTGCTGCGCTATCTGGTGGTCAAAAACAAAGAGTAGCGATCGCAAGGTGTGTGATCGACCCACCGACAATTCTATTGTGTGATGAACCAACGAGCGCCCTTGATGCGTCACTTGTGGGTAACACCCTAAACCTTTTAAATGATTTGAAGCGTGAGCTTGAGATGGCAATGGTTTTTGTGACTCATGACTTAGCAGTTGCACGGTATATTGCTGATCGTATTGTCGTAATGTACAAGGGTCGAATTGTCGAAGTTGGTGATTCAAAGACCTTATGTCATTCGCCGCTCCATCCCTATACCAAGATGTTGCTGGCGAGCCTACCTGGTACAAATACGCTGGGACAAGAATTTGCAACCGATAATAGACCAGAGCTTGGTGAATCGAGTGGCTGTTCTTTTGCTCAAAGGTGTGGCGAGGCGATCGATATTTGTTTTACAAATCCTGTTTCAATGCATTATATGGATGATGGGCGTCATGCTAGTTGTCACTTGCTCGCATCTGGGGGTAGCCAATGACAAAGTTGGATTCAAGCATCAAGGACGTGGTGTTGGCTAAGTCGATCGACAAAAATGTTATGCCTTTAGGCCAAAAGCTAGCAATAGGTTCACTGTTGCTAGTAACACTGGTGGCTCTTCTTGCGCCCCTTTTGAGTCCGTCGAATCCATTACTTCCAGTCGACCAACCATTTGTCTCACCTTTTTCTGGTGCGCACTTCTTAGGTACTGATTCGGTAGGTCGTGATGAACTATCACGTGTTTTGTACGGCATAAGAGCTAGTTGGTTTTCCGCGTTAGCCGTTATTGCATTTGGTGTAATTGTTGGTGGAATTGTTGGCTTGGTTTCCGGCGTCATGGGAGGAGTAGTCGATACGCTGCTCATGAGGATCACAGATGGCTTTTTGGCTTTTCCCGGTCCGGTGCTGGCTATTGCTGTTGTCGCGTCTCTTGGTGCTTCTCTGGTACATACTTTGATCGCTGTGGCAATTGTGTGGTGGCCGTTTTATGCTCGTATAGTTCGAGGTGAGGCGCGGGCAATTATGTCTAGACCCCATATCGAAGCTGCTAGATCGTTCGGCGTTGGTAGATTCCGCCTCGCGCTTCGCCACGTTTCACCTGGTGTTATGCCGGCGGTTGTGGTAACTGCATCGCTTGACATAGGTAACCTTGTAATAACTCTGGCAGGACTATCGTTTCTTGGTCTTGGTCAGCCCGCTCCCGCACCTGAATTAGGGGCTATGGCTGCTAGAAATTTACAATACTTGCTGCAAGAGTGGTGGGTTTCAGTTATGCCTGCAGTGGCTATCGCGATTTTGGCAATGGTGGGCAACTTTACCGGCGACGCACTACGTGATTATTTCGAAGCGAAGATTTAACGGGGGGTTTGAAGATGTATCTCTTGAAGTTCATCGCAAAGCGTATTGTAGCATCTGTGGGAATAATCCTTGGACTCACGGCGGTGCTGTTTTTTCTAGCGGCTATTTCTCATAACGATCCTGTACACGCGATGTTGGGTGCTGGAGCAACGCCAAGTGCGATTGCGGCGGAACGCCATAAACTTGGCCTAGATAATCCGGCAATCGTGCAATACTTTGATTACCTTAAAAACTTGTTACACGGAAACTTGGGTATGTCGTATCGAACACGACGACCGGTTGCTTCAGATATAGCCACCTATTTGCCAGCAACGTTGGAGTTGGCGGGCTTCGCATTGGTTATAGCAGTTGTGTTGGGGTTGATTTTAGGACTTGCTTCTGGTGGAAGCTATAGGGGATCCGGAGTATTACGTTCGTTTTTGATTACCGGTGCTTCAATACCTCAGTTTCTCTTAGCTATCGGAGGATTGCTATTTTTATATGGAAAATTAAATCTCTTGCCGGCAACTGGACGCATCGGAATTTCGAATGCGCCGACTGGTCCAACAGGGTTTTACACTATCGACGGGATTCTAAATGGTGATTTTGGAGTTACTTTGGATGCGTTCAAGTATTTACTCATGCCAGCCATATCAATTTCACTTGGACCTGCAGTATCTATCGGTCGCGTTTTACGGGGCTCTCTAATATCGACTCTTGGAAGTGACTATATAAAAACCGCTAGGTCAAAGGGGATAGGCGGATTTAGGATTTTGGTTCGTCATGCGTTGCGCAATTCTTTGGGTCCTGCATTGTCGATGACTGGATTGCAAGCGGGTTTGATGTTTTCAGGGGTCGTGGTCATTGAGGATATTTTTGCTTGGCCCGGTATTGGTTATTACACCGCCCAAAGTATTCCAAGCGGTGATTTTCCGGCGATCGCGGGCGTGACACTAGTGCTTGGCGTGGGTTACGTAATTATCAACTCATTGGTTGACCTTGCGCAACTTTTGGCAGATCCAAGATTGAGACGTCTAGAAATGAGCACGTCCGGTGTTTCTCCTAAAAGGTCTTATGGAAAGACCGACTTGAATGGCAGTTCTCAAACAGTAGTTCAGCTAGAGCCGTAGAGTTCAAATGATTTCGTGGGTACATATTTTGGGCCCATCGTCGTATTTAGGTTTCAGAAGATATGAATAATATTGTCTGATTGCATGAAAGGAAATATATAAATAAATGTCAAGGCATCACGACGACTCGTACGTACCAAGGCATGGTCCAGAGGCAAAGTTTGCGGTAGAGACCGAGGCGACCCTGCCCACAACCAAGTGGGAAGCCGAAAAAAAATGGGCTTTAGAGGTGGGTTTACCTGGTGCTCCCAGTTTACGAGATAAATCCATACCGACTTTTTCACGAGGAGAACTTCCTCACTTTGCGGGTATAAATACCTTTTTAAAGGCGCCCTACTTGGAAGACGTTCGCAAGTGTGGCAATTATGACGTAGCGGTAATGGGCGCGCCGCTAGATGCTGGCACGACGTACCGACCTGGAACCAGGTTTGGACCGCAAGGTATTCGGCGGATTTCGGCGCTGTATGGATCGTATAGTTTCGAGCTCGGCGTTGATCTGCGAGAGTCGATCACCATTGCCGATATTGGAGATATATTCACAATTCCTGCCAACATCGAAAAAAGTTTCGATCAAATTTCGCGCGCTGTTTCTCATGTATACAAATCTGGTGCATTTCCAATTGTTCTCGGTGGAGATCACTCGATTGGTTATCCAACAGTCAGAGGGGTCGCGGAAAATTTGAGTGGCAACTTAGGTATTATCCATTTTGATCGACATGTTGATACTCAAGAATACGACCTGGATGAACGAATGCATACAACTCCGTGGTTTCATGCTACTGATATTCCTAACGTTCCGCCTAAAAATCTCGTGCAGATAGGTATCGGCGGATGGCAGGCACCTCGTCCGGGCGTAGCTGCTGGACGCGAACGCCAGACGACGATCATGACTGTAAACGACTGCGTTGATATGGGCGTGGAAGAAGCGGCAAATGTGGCACTTGAAGTCGCGTGGCAAGATGCCGAGGCGGTATGGCTGTCATTTGACGTAGATTGTCTCGACGCGGCGTTTGTGCCCGGAACTGGTTGGCCTGAGCCAGGTGGGTTTTTACCTCGCGAAGTGTTGAAAATGATTCAGGTTATAGGTTCGAAACCGCTGGCTGGAATTGAAGTCGTAGAATGCTCTCCTCCCTATGACAATGCTGATATCACCTCACTTATTGCTACGCGTGTGATTTGTGACACGCTGGCTTGTTTGGTTAGGGCTGGACATCTTCCAAAAGGGACTGTGGGATGAGATCTAAAGACCCCGTCAAAAGGGTAATCATGTTGACGCTTGGCTGGGAAGATCTTCCAAAGTCATGGTCGATTTACGATACTGACCCGTTGGTGAGAATCGTGGAACCGGTTCCGGCTTTATTGGTTGAAACAGTGGACGGGTGGGTGTTAATCGACACAGGATTTAATAAGGCTCTAATTGAAGATATTGCCTTAAGGCGGCGTTTTCATGGAGACTTCTATGAGATCAGACCCATACTTCCGGCTTACGACAAGGATCCGTTGCTTGATGCACTCGACCGTTTCGGACTCGGAGTCGACGACTTACTATGCGTTGCAGTCAGCCATCTTCACAACGATCACGCGGGAGGATTGCGTCATTTTGGTGCTAGCGGTACTCCTGTTTATATCCAAAAACGCGAATTAGAGTTTGGGATGTTTGATTCAGTTCGAGCTGAGGGTCACGGATTTTGTCGTGTCGATTTTGATGATCCCAAGCTCAACTGGAAACTTATCGATGGTGACGCGGAGATTGCTCCTGGAATCGGCGCTGTGCTTACAGCAGGTCATACACCAGGTCATCAAAGTTTTGTGGTAACCGGGTCGCAAGATCGAGATGAGCAAGGTTACGTATTTGCCTTCGATGCCGGGGATCTTGTAGAAAACTTTGATTCTGAGTTAGCGATTGGTGGATACATTGACGTCGAGCCAAACGATACTTTAGAGCCAATCCGTCGCTTGAAATCCATAGCAGCAGAACATGGGTATAAA
Organism: Actinomycetes bacterium; assembly: GCA_021785005.1. Classification (GTDB taxonomy): domain Bacteria; phylum Actinomycetota; class Acidimicrobiia; order Acidimicrobiales; family Acidimicrobiaceae; genus Acidithrix. Next base: position 4,352 of record JAJYGT010000053.1, on the reverse strand, counting down.
CTAATTCCTGGCCATGACCCTCGGGTTTGGCCCACTGAACTAGAGCGCCGATATCGTGAAATTCTCTAGATCGCAATGTGAAATCAAAGTAACGTTCATTACGTGGTACTTGTTACAGCAAAAGCAACTTTAGGAGAAGTTGTAAGTTATTTCGTGGGGGCTTTGGACCGATTGGACCAGAGCCCTCCCTTTCGTAAGCGGGCGGATCTAACTTGATCGCAAATACGTTAGCTTCCACAACCATTGATTAGTAGCAGATTGCCCGTAATAATCGCCTAATGGTAAGAACAAGCGTAATAAGCACTTCGAGTTTTACGTAGTAATCGTCTCAGTCTGCACAAACGATGTCTAGGCGTCAATTTTGATGGCAGCGTGCTGCGCTTTCTTAGTGTGAGTTAGAAGTCGTTTAGAGGTTTTATGGAACAGTTAAATTTTAATCAGTGATGACCCCAGCCAAGAGCCACCCGTCAAGGCCCAAAGAGAAGATGGTAAGGTGTCGCACGAAAAAGGAGAGTTAATGCTTACTTTGGGAGCTGGTTTATATTTTTTTCGGTGAACACTTGGCTGATTCGGCACCCCGACCATACTTGGCGCAGAGCTGAGACGACACAGCCAAATCAGTCGAGGCAAAGTGCACTTCAAAAAATCTCGACAAGTGCTACAGTCAAATATAAGCCGGTGAAATCTATCTAAGCAACTTTACTAAAGGACGCTGCACCTGCACGAACAGTGAGTTGTTGGTAATATGTTTAGGTCAAAATATTTATAATATCGCGCGCTATAAACTTAAGTTGTGATCGATGTCTGGTTTCTTCTTCAGCGAGAATGTCCTCCGATACCAGTTGACGCAATAGAGAAAGTGCCGTTGGTCGTGTGACGTGTAAGCGTCTCTGAACCATGCGAGCGGTTAAAATGGGCGTTTCAAAGATTAGATCAATCAGTGCGACTACGTTGGTGGTTGATGACTTTGAAGCTTTCGTCCGATACCGCTCACGCAATTGCACTATTGAGTTGGCTCTAATCACCGCGTCGGTGGCCTGCGTTTTGACGCCAGTGAGAAAAAGCGCCAGCCATGTTTCGATTTCGCCTTGTTCTCTCACTTGTTGTAGTGCGCCATAGTATCTCTGTCGCTCTTGTTCAAAGTAAGAGCTCAAATAGAGTAGTGGATCTATAAGTCGCCGTCGGGCGATTAAGAAAAATACGATAAGCGCACGCCCTAACCGACCATTGCCATCAAGAAACGGATGAATTGTTTCGAATTGATAGTGAAGTAATGCACCTTGAATCAAAAGAGGCAATTCGCCATCTTCGTTTGCGAATTTCTCCCAGTCGTCTAGTAGCCACGAAAGTTCGTCTTGCGGGGGTGGCACGAACGTCGCCGTGTCAATTGTTGACCCCACGTCTCCAATCCAGTTTTGCGAATTTCGTATCTCTCCTGGTTGACGTTTTCGTCCGCGCACGCCCGCTAGAACGCGCGCATGCATTTCGCGCAATAAACGATTACTTAGGGGTAGCTCACACAGGCGCTTTCGACCCCAGTTTAACGCATCTATGTAGTTCAAAACTTCTTCAACATCGGGAGTTGCCGTTCCTCCCACTGCGTCAAACTCCATCACCTTAATGAGCGATGCTTGAGTGCCCTCGATTCGAGTCGAAGCGATGGCTTCTCTAAAAAGATACGGACGTATAAGGAGATGCGGATTAGGTTATAGTTGGCCGACTCCGACTAGTTGTCCAAGTGCAGCGTCTGCGTCTGAAAGAAGGCGGATTACTTTCGACGAAAGTTCTAGCTGTCGCGGGATTGCTCTAGGGAAATAAGCTACATAGCCGTATTTTCCCCATGTTTTGCGCGCTTCGCCAAACTGGCTCGTCGTGTAGTTGTCCAGGTTCATTTTCACATTCCATTGACTATTAAAAATATGCCCTCTGACTTAACAGTCATGGCTCGATAATTAAGCCGACTTAACAGTCGACAGAAAAATCTAAGCGGGAGTTTTTGCCATACAAATGCACGATTGACGAATTTCAAGGGTCTGATCTATGCCACTCTGCCAGCTATTGCGATTGAATAACTCGAGAAATCCACAGCTGCAGAACATGGGTATAAACTAATTCCTGGCCATGACCCTCGGGCCTGACCGACCGAATTGGAGCGCCGTTACCGCGAACATCTCCAGATTACAATGCGTCGTCAAAGCAACGTGTACTAGTCGGGTTTATCGGGTAGTTGTCAGGTAGCTATTCAACCCGCATGCCATTGTGGATACTGTTGTTATTGGCATGGCTGCCCGTAGTACAACGGTCGGTCCGTCGGCTCTTCTTTGCTGTTGGAGCTGTGAGCGCCTCCTAGGTTTGTTTTTGTTGCTTTGCATCGGGGTAACAATCATTCGATCTCGTGACGCGAGATCGATACGGCTTTGGACCGGACGAATTTTTGGATTCTTTGAATTGCGTTTGTTTTTTTATTCTTGACTGCTCTTGCTACCAAGAAAACGATTTAGCAGGGGGATCGGTGTCTAGCGCCGATTTTGCGGGATTGCGTTTGTTATACGAACCATATTGTCAACTATGTGCTTGGTTCGAATACGAACTTCAAGTCATTTTGGATCTTTATCGGGCTCGTTAATTCTTTGGCAAATTTTGTTCACTAGGGTTTTCTGTCTTCGAAGCCTATTTATGCATGTCAAAAATAGGCAGGTACGGCGGTGGTTTTTGTCAAAGGGTTAAGGTTGGAGACAACGGCGGCGCCTTACAACAGATGCTTGCTTGCTCGTTAATTGTTTGTCACTGTAGACAAATTTCTAGCATTCGACCGAGAAGAAAATTCAAGATTTACAAGTACAAGTTTTCAATACGTACAAGTTTTAGGTGTAAGATAGAACATACGTTCTAATTAATCGCGTAGACTAAAAGCGAAGCACAAACTCAATTGTAGTAATTACACGATTGTTGTTCTACTGTTACAGTTTTGTTGTAGGTTGCATATTAGGAAGTTTAAAACTTATTATGCATGTTCAGTTTTGGAATCAATGTGAGGTAGGAAAGTGGCAAGCAAAGTACAAAGGCAAAGCAGCGCAGGTCTAGACAAAGACAAGGCTCTTGAGATGGCGATCAGTCAAATCGAGCGGCAATTTGGCAAAGGATCAATAATGCGTATGGGTGAAAGTCCCCGGATGGCCATAGAGTCCATTTCTACCGGAGCGATGGCTCTTGATTTAGCGCTTGGCGTGGGTGGCCTTCCAAAAGGACGCATCGTAGAGGTATTTGGACCGGAGTCCTCAGGCAAGTCCACGTTGGCCCTTCATGTTGTCGCTGAAGCACAACGCAATGGAGGTACATGTGCGTATATAGATGCTGAACATGCTCTGGACCCTGTGTATGCGAAGGCTATTGGAGTTGATATTGACGCTCTTTTGATTTCACAGCCAGATACTGGTGAGCAAGCATTAGAGATTGCTGATGCTCTGATTAGGTCAGGCGCACTCGATGTATTGATAGTCGATTCTGTTGCGGCCCTTACACCTCGAGCTGAAATAGAAGGTGAAATGGGGGATTCGCATGTTGGTTTGCAAGCAAGACTCATGTCTCAAGCTCTTCGTAAGCTAACCGCTAATCTGAGTCGCTCCAACACGATTGCCCTATTCATCAATCAACTGCGGGAAAAAATAGGAGTTATGTACGGGTCTCCCGAAGTAACACCAGGGGGCCGAGCGCTCAAGTTTTATGCTTCGGTTCGTCTTGATATTCGTCGTATCGAGTCTATTAAAGACGGTGCCGATGCTGTTGGAAATCGAACTCGCGTAAAGGTCGTGAAGAATAAGGTTGCTCCACCGTTTCAGCAGGCGGAGTTCGATATTATGTACGGAAAAGGAATTTCGCGAGAGGGTTCGGTTTTAGATGTTGGGGTTGATTTAGGTATTATCAAAAAGGCAGGAGCTTGGTATACCTATGAAGGAGAACAACTTGGCCAAGGACGCGAAAACGTTAAGTCCTATATAGCTGATAATCCTGTTCTTATGACCGAACTGGACGAAAAGATTCGTGCAGCTGTGGGTATCGGTGCCGTTTCATCTGCTGGATTTTCTGAGAATGATGATGAGCCAATTTATCTAGAGGACTAAGCGGATCCTTGTAAACACTTGCTAGGCAGCCTGTCTTGGCTTTGTCTCAGTTCAAAGCCGCTATTGAGACAAAGCATGGCGTGTCACAGGTAGGTCGACGAGAGGTTGTTAGCTACTCTGGTATATGTGGAAAAGCGAGTTTATATAAGAACATTTGGCTGTCAAATGAATGAGCATGATTCCGAGCGGATTGCAAACCAATTTACTTCCGATGGATATCTCATAACAGAT
>JAJYGT010000162.1 GCA_021785005.1 Actinomycetes bacterium | reverse complement strand
AACTGGGTCGATCTACGTCCACGGCTGGAGCCGCTTCTACAGTAGCTTCACCATCATTAGTCCAAGCAGTTACAAATGTGCCAAACTCTGCACTTGCCCAAGCAACTGTGCCAATTGGATCTATCACGTTGCCCACGCCTGTTCCGAACACTCCGGTACTGACAAGTGCTAAAAAACCGGTAATTCTTTATATGGGTGCAGATTATTGCCCTTACTGTGCTGCACAAAGATGGCCACTGATTATTGCACTGTCAAAGTTCGGTACTTTCCAGAATCTTCACACAACGTCCTCGTCAAGTAGTGACGTGTATCCCAATACCCAAACGTTTAGCTTTTACAAAAGCTCTTACTCTAGCCCTTATATTGACTTCCAAAGTGTGGAAATGCAGACAAACATCGCGTCAAACGGAAGCTACACAACACTACAGACACCTAATCCTCTGCAAAGTCAGCTGTATTCGAAATACGATCAACCTCCTTATTCATCAACCGCAACAGGAATTCCATTCCTCGACTTTGCCAATCAATTTATCGACGTAGGACCCGCATATTCGCCAAGCATTTTGGCCGGCCTGTCACGCTCTAGCATTGCTGGAAGTTTGACCATTCCCGGAACCGTAACAAACTCGGCTATCTTGCCTTCGGCCAATCTGCTTATCGCAACGATCTGCAAAGTCGACAACTATCAACCTGGCTCAGTTTGTTCAATCCCGGCCGTTAAAGCTGTAATTGGCAGCCTGAAATAATAAAACGACTTGATCGAATGTTAAGATCAAAAGGTAGCTGGTAACACTTGAAGACACTTCGATCGTTAAAACCTACCCTTGAGGAAACCACGGTTTTTTTGGTTGCCGGAAAAGGTGGAGTTGGAAAGTCTACGCTCAGTTGTGCCTTGGCGCTTAGCGCAAAAAACCTGGGACACAAAGTGGCGCTGATTCTGCTTAACCCTAGTCCAGCCGCCAACACGCTCAAAGCCGGACTAGAAAATAACCCAGCAGTTGCCCAAACGGCTACAAATCCGATAGAGATACTAACCTTGAAACCAGAGGAAGTTTTGATCGACTACCTACAAGACCACGGACTATCAGCACTAGGCAACAGGCTGATTTCTTCTGGAATTGTGTCGGTGATCGCCACTGCTATACCGGGAATCAAAGAATTGTTGATTCTGGCAAAAATTAAACAAATGGAACGGTCGGGAACCTACGACACAATTATCTTAGATTCTCCCGCATCAGGCCATCTTGTCACGTTTTTGTCAAGTCCTCGAGGTTTGGCGGAAATAGCAAAAGTGGGACTTCTAAGGACTCAAGCCGATGAAGTTGCGGCGTTGCTAGGTGATGCAAAACGCTGCCAGTTAATATTGGTGACCCTTGCCGAAGAGACTCCGGTCGAAGAAACTGTTCAAACTATTGCAAAGATAAAAGAGCTAAGCAACATTAGTCTAGGACCGGTCATAGTAAACGGCGTGGTGCCTCAACGTACTTTGAGCGCAGCGACTAGGAGCCAAATCGAACAAAATGCGTCTGGTTCGCCAGAGTTTGCAGCTTTTTCGTATTTAGGAGCGCGTCGCGAAATGCAAGACCAAAATCTGGAAGCGCTCACTCACAAGTTGCAGGAAATACCTTCATTTCGTTTGCCATTTATTTTTACTGACGAGATAACGTTCGCGCATGAAATTGCGCTTGGAGATCTTTTGCTAGATCTTTCTGAGGAAAACAACTCGTGACAGATTTATCCGACGAATCAAATCGGTTGATCGCCGACGAGTCACTGATCGACCTAGTCAACACAAAACAAGTAATTATCATGACTGGATCAGGTGGGGTAGGAAAAACGTCTTGCGCAGCGGCACTGGCAATTGGTGCGTCCCTTGTAGGAATCGACACGTGTGTTGTTACGATAGATCCTGCAAAACGACTCGCGGATGCTCTTGGCTTAGACGAAATCGGCAATGATCCAGTCGAAATCCAAACGTTAGGACAAGGCAAGCTTTACGCAGTGATGTTAGACGCTGACGCTACGTTCGATGACTTGATCGTCCGCTACGCGAATTCGCCTGACCAAGCTGAAAAAATTCTAGCCAATACCGTTTATCAAAACCTAACGAAGAACCTATCTGGCATTCAAGAGTACATGGCGATGGAAAAACTTTTTGAACTCCACAACGACAACAGGTTCAAGTTGTTAATTGTTGACACACCGCCGAGTGCAAATGCACTTGACTTTTTGGATGCACCAAGACGATTGATCGGCTTTCTGGACAACAAGGTCTTTAGGGTAATCATGAATACTGGTCCATCGTTTTTAAAGCCAGTATCATTCGCTACAAAAGCAGTACTAAAGGCAATATCTCGCGTAGTGGGTGCAGAAGTTGTAGATCAGGCAGTAGCATTTTTTCAAGATTTTGAAGGTATGCAAGACGGTTTCAGGGCGCGTGCAGAGATCGTACAGGAGTTGCTTCGTCAAGATCAAACAGCCTTTGTCCTGGTAACATCGCCCCGTGGAGACACGATTCAAGAAGCACAGGAGTTCGGTCTTAAGCTAATTGGCTTTGGCTTTAGAATTGCTGGACTCATTTCAAATCGCGAGACTCCTGACTTCGAGAAAACTCGTATCAGTTATGGTCCTGAAATAGATGTTGAACAACATGATCGAAAAATACTCAGTCAGACTCTGACAGAGATGAAGGATCTTCGCTCTCATGAGCAACTTCAACTGACAAAGTTGACGCGCAAACTTGAACCACCCCGTTTAGTCCACATCCCTACCTTACTAAGAGATGTGGCAAATATGGAAGACTTGGCTCAAGTAGCCAAACACCTGCTGTCTGAAAACAAAAAAACCTAAGAATTCAAAAATCCCTACATTGCGCTCGAACCACTATGATTACACAAATGTCAAAAGTGTATGTCGTAAGTGATTCAAGAATTGTATTAAATGAGCTTGTGTCGGCTCTCGACTTCATTTCAACGGATATCACCACTTTTGAAGCGGCTCCGGAGTTTTTGAGTGCGTGCTACAAAAAAAGCCCTGATCTTGCAGTTCTTGACATGCAAGTTAAAAATATGGGAGGAATTGCCATTTCGATGGAACTCCATTTAGAGGAGTCAGGCGGGCGCTTACCGCATGTTCCCATCTTGCTACTACTCGACCGAAGAGCAGATGTCTTTTTAGCCAAGCGCGCAAAAGTTGAGGGCTACCTTGTAAAGCCCTTAGAGTCCATTAATCTCGGTGAAGCAGCTACAGCCGTTCTTTCTGGACATCTATACCACGACCGAGGAAAAGCTCCTAAAACCGTTGCAATCTGACGTCCACTCGAGAATATAGCCTTGATCGAGTTAGGTATTTGGGATCACGTCACCCACGCATGGCGCATAAACCATAAAAGCTGCCTTTAGAATGGACCCAAAACGGGAAGTAGCGCAGCTTGGCAGCGCGCAGCGTTCGGGACGCTGAGGCCGCGGGTTCAAATCCCGCCTTCCCGACTCCAGGTTTTATTAAAATTGGTATTTTTGGCCTAGTCACGAGACAGGTTGGTTTTTGAAATTGATTGCCGCCTTGGTCACCAGAGAATTACGCTATATCAAATGACATCTCGAGCACCATATCTCAATTCACGAATGCAAGGCTTCGGAACCACCATATTTGCTCAAATGTCAGCACTGGCACACAGACATAATGCAATTAATCTGGGTCAAGGTTTCCCAGATGTTGACGGTCCAATTGAAATCGCCGAGGCCGCGATCAATGCTATTCGCGACGGTTACAATCAATATCCCCCTGGCCAAGGAATCGCCGAGCTAAGAACCGCCATCGCTAGTCATCAAGCACATTACTACGATTTAAATTACGACTTTGAAACCCAGGTGCTGGTAACCGCTGGTGCTACTGAAGCAATCGCAGCATCGTTGTTGGCAATATGCGAAGTTGGTGATGAGGTAATCGTCTTTGAACCGTTCTATGACTCCTATGCCGCCGCAATTGCGCTGAGCGGTGCAAAGCTCGTTCCAGTACAACTCAGCAAACCAAATTGGGAATTTGATCCTGAATATTTGCGTCGCGTGGTGACACCTAGGACGCGTGCGCTAATTCTCAACTCGCCACACAACCCCACCGGAAAAGTATTCTCTTACAACGAACTAGAGCAAATTGCCGGCTTGTGCGTGGAATATGACCTTATCGCTATTACCGACGAGGTATATGAACATTTAATTTTTGAAGGATCGCATTATCCGCTTGCCAATTTTGAAAACATGCAAGATCGCTGTATTTCAATTTCATCGGCCGCCAAGACTTTTTCATTTACCGGTTGGAAAATTGGTTGGATTACCGCTTCGACCAAGTTGATCGAGGCCGTGAAAACCGTGAAGCAATTTCTGACATATGCCAATGGTGCGCCGTTCCAAGTTGCCATAGCTTATGCACTAAACGAACCCGCGAGATTCTGCGAACGCATCGCGCCGTCCTTGGCCGAGTCACGTAATGAACTATCCTTAGGGCTCGAAAAACTCCATTTCAGTGCGATGAAGTCAGATGGTACTTATTTTGTCACCACGGACATTTCTGATATTTACTCCGGCACCGCTTTGGAATTTTGCATGGAATTGCCAGAGCGCGTTGGCGTTGTGGCAATTCCCTCAAGTGTTTTTTACCAAACTCCAAACCAAGGGGAAAAACTTGTACGCTGGACGTTCTGTAAACGAATCGACGTTATAACCGAAGCTCTTGCGCGCCTGTCCAAACTCTAGGCAGCGTTGTTCTCCCTAAGTAAATCTTCCGGAATCAATTAGAGCTTCCGCGATTTGTATCGCATTTAACGCAGCACCTTTGCGTAAATTATCGCCCGATATGAAAAGAGATACCCCATTAGCCACAGTATTGTCACGTCGGATTCTTCCAACGTAGTTTTCATCGTTGCCAGCCGCTTTCTGCGGCGTTGGCACCTCGGTAACTACAACACCATTGGTCTCTTTGATCAGCTTTCGAACTTGCTCTAGTTCAAAATCAGATTCAAGCTCGATATTTAAGGCAATCGAATGTCCGGTAAAGACAGGTACCCTTACACAGGTCATACTCACCCGAAGATCGGGCAAGCTAAGAATTTTTCTAGCCTCATCTCTGAACTTATGTTCTTCAACTGTCTCGTCATCCACGAACTTCCCGGCCTTTGGAATTACGTTACCAGCAATTGGCTCTTCAAATTGACTAGTGTCGCCAAGCTCCAAGCAATTACCGTAAAATGTCAGTTCTCTGAGCCTATTTCCCCCACGTTCGAGCTGGTTCGCAAGCTCGTCCACGCCAGTTATACCGGCACCTGATACCGCCTGATAGGTCGAACCAACGATCCTCAACAAACCAAAATTAGTGGCCAGAGTATTGATCGTACTCATGCAAACCATTGTTGTACAGTTCGGGTTCGCTACAATATTTTTTGGTATTTTAGCTAATTCAGCTGCATTTACCTCTGGAACCACCAAAGGAACCTGCGGATCCATTCGCCAAGCGGACGAATTATCCACTACAATCGCTCCGGCCATCGCTACTTTTGGAGCTAGCTCCAAAGACGCACTTGCACCGTTTGAAAACAAAGCGATGTCGATACCAGAAAAGTCGGCTTCATAAGAATTTTCCACCGTGATTACCCGCGAGCCAAATTGCAATGTTTTGCCGGCTGACCTTGGGGAAGCGAAAAAGCGTAATTCGTCGATTGGCAAATTTCTCTCAAGGGCGATCGAACGCATAACCTGTCCGACTTGTCCGGTTGCACCAAAAATTGCGAAATTCATGCTAATTATCTTAGTTTGAACAAGTGTTCTAGCGCATTCGACCCGCGGTGATGACTACGAATCCATTTATAAATCAAACGCCTCGTGAAGCGCCTTCACAGCCTTTTCCACATCAGTTTGACGCACTACACACGAAATTCGGATTGCAGAGGTAGAGATCATTTCGATGTTGATACCTTCTTTGGCCAAGGTCTCAAACATGGTTGCTGTAATGCCTGGATGAGTTTTCATGCCCGCACCTATCAAAGACACTCGCCCAATACCGGGGTCCGCATAACTATTTAGAGCTCCCACTTCACTCGCCACGATTTGAGTTACTTCCAAACTAGGCCCCATATCATCCTTGGGAACTGTAAAGGAAATATCAGTCGCACCTTCTTTGGAGGTATTTTGAACAATCATATCCACATTAATGCCACGTTCAGCTATTTCGCGAAAAACCCTCGCGGCGATTCCCGGACGGTCCGGCACTCCAGTAATAGTAAGTTTTACTTCGGTAATGTCGTGACTGATTGCTGAAACAACCCCCTGTTCCATAGTTTCATCCTCCTGTTTTACCCAAGTGCCAGGTTCCCATGTAAAGCTAGATCTAACGTGAATAGGCACGTTAAAATTTCTAGCAAACTCCACCGATCGCAACGCCAAAACGCGACCTCCTGATGCCGCGATTTCTAACATTTCCTCAAACGATATTTTTGCTATCTTATGGGCCGTTGGTACCACCCTAGGATCCGCCGTATAGACGCCCGAGACGTCAGTATAAATCTCACAATAATCTGCGTTCAAAGATGCTGCCAGCGCAACTGCTGTTGTATCGGATCCACCCCTGCCTAACGTCGTCACGTCGCGATCCAACGACATCCCTTGGAACCCAGCCACCACCGGTACTTTTCCAGCTTGCAAGGCCTCAAAAAGTCGCTCAGGTCGAATTTCTACGATTTTTGCCCTGGTATGGTCAGTGTCGGTTATGATTCCAGCTTGCGATCCGGTAAATGATACCGCCGGCACATCCAAATCTGCTAAAGCCATACACAATAACGACATCGATATCCGCTCTCCCGCCGTGAGCAACATGTCGAGTTCGCGTCCAGGATGTGTACTCGACACCTCGGTCGCTAATCGAATTAAGTCGTCTGTTGATTTGCCCATAGCAGAAACTACCGCTACAACTTGATCACCTCGGCGACGGGTGCGAGCGATATGATCCGCGACTGCTTTAATGCGATCCGCATCGCCGACAGACGTTCCTCCGAATTTTTGTACCACCAATGCCACGCAAACCAAACTAATGGGCGTAAAGACTCTTTGAGTAGAAGCTAGCGCGACTTACACCGGAGATAATTGCGGGTGATACCTTAAATGCACCAAATTCGACTAGTTTCTTTGTTCGTGCCAAGTGCTAAACGTGAACGAATAAGGGCCAACCAAGCCAAAAAGCGAGCAGAAGTGCTCGCTGTCAAAAAGAAGAAGAGCCGGATCAGACGGATAGTTATAATTGCGGTGCTAGCAGTGCTTGCTCTAGTTGCAATTTATTACGTATCTCGCCCTGTAAAGACGTCCAAGCAAGCAACGACCGCTAAATCCGTAACGACAACTACGGCTGCACGAGCGGCGGCGGCTCCGCTACCGTGTCCTCCCGTTACGGGATCTGCGACACGGGTCACAAAATTTCCAGCGGCACCACCAATGTGTATTACCGCGTCAGCAACTTATACGGCGTTGGTAAAGACTGATGTTGGTTCTTTCACCATAACATTGGATCCCACGCTCGCCCCAAAGACTGTCAATAACTTTGTCTATCTTGCTAGGTACCAGTTCTACAACGGAATTATTTTTCACCGTGTGATTCCGGGATTTGTAGTGCAAGGTGGCGATCCAACTGGCACGGGTGCTGGTGGACCGGGATATGAATTTGCTGATGAACTTCCACCCGCAGGGTCCTACAGAATTGGGACCGTAGCCATGGCAAACTCCGGTCCCAACACTAATGGAAGCCAATTTTTCATCGTGGTTGGCGCCAATGGCACTCAATTACCGCCTAACTACTCAATATTTGGTCAAGTCACTTCCGGCATGAGTGTCGTAAACGCAATTGCCGCAGATGGAACTGCTTCTGGCACTCCAACCGTTGTGCATAAGATGATCCAAGTAACAATTACTGGGCCATAAGTGTTCACCTGGTAACAATTCTCACTTGAATGAAAAAAAATTCCTATTTGCAACCTAGAGTAACAAGGTAGGTCATAACGCATGTTTGGCATCGCCAAGAACAGAAAGGCTCCGATGGATTGTCCACAAGCAGACGGATCAAGTCCAAAGCTCCAGAAATTTCCTTCCGCTCCAGAGCTATGTATTGATCCAGATAAAAGGTACTCTGCGACTTTTAACACCTCAAAAGGGATTTTTGTTGCATCGCTCGACGTGAATAAAGCTCCAAAGACGGTCAACAATTTCGTTTTTTTAGCGAGATACCATTACTACGACGGTGTCGTCTTCCATAGAGTCATTCCTGGATTTGTCATTCAAGGTGGCGACCCCACCGGAACCGGTTCCGGTGGACCAGGATACCGATTCGAAGATGAGTTACCAAAAGCAGGTCAATACCAGTTGGGTTCGCTAGCGATGGCAAATGCTGGTCCAAATACCAATGGAAGTCAATTCTTTGTGATCACTGGGCCATCGGGAGCTTCGCTACCCCCTCTCTACAGTCTCTTTGGGCAAGTAATCAAGGGGATCGAAGTAGTGACCTTGATTGAAGGACTCGGCACACAAAGCGGCCGTCCTCAAGAGTTAGTCGAGATGGAATCGGTTGTCATCACTGAAGCGGACTAGGAGTGCCTTAGGGAATTTCTACGTAGTTCTCTAATTCCCCCAAGGCAATTTCTTCACCCAGATGAATTGCTTCGACCCGACCTTGACCTAGGGATTCCCATTGGCCATTGGGCCACCGTATTAATGCGGTTCGTTCGTCAACGCCAACGCTGACGACGTTCTTGCTTCCAAGGTCATGAGTTCGTTTTCGCCGATCGGTGGACCATTCTTCGTAATGGGGGATAAGAGCGATATTTCTGATCAAACCCAAACCTAAGGTAAATGCACCTCCGCGAGGATCCACCATCGGATCTGATAGCACCATACCACCAGCACTTGATCCCGCAACCACGGCGCCTCTTTGCCACGCGGATACAATGGCAGACCAGGTCGGGGTATCCTTTAGCACGCTTCGCAAATGCAGTGGTGATCCTCCTCCGATATAAATGAACTTCGCCTCCGAAACTATTTTGGCATATTCGTCATACATCGCTTCGCTGTGCGACAGAACCATAACGGGTCGAATCTTAATACCTAACGCACCGAAGTAATGAGCGGCTGTCTCTACTGCACGATCCGGATATTCATATGCTGCTGCTGTCGGCAAAACTAAGACTTCATCGGCGTTTGAGAACTCGAGAAGTCTCAGGTCAAAACTGCATCCGTCTCGCCATTCAGATCCGCCAATTAGCGCCAAGGGACCCTGTAATAAGACCATCAAACCACTTTCACTACTATCTGGAGATAATACAATCGCGCAGACTTTTGCTGGGCGCAATTGTATTATCTCACTTAATCAAAAAAGCAAGGACACGTCTTTCATTCCTTACATTTCCAAAGGTCAGATAAACGCATCGATTGAGCTTCATCGAAATTGAACTAACTTTATGTCGTTCTCTTACTTATTCTAAGCACGGCTTAGCCGAGCCGATGGATCATTAAATTTTAAGTCGCGACAAATTTGGGCAAATTTTCTTAACTCTAATCCTATGAAACTTCGTAAAATAGCTGCAAGAAACAAAACCCACTCGACCGTACACCTTGTTCGACCTAATGACAAACCACCCAAACAAGATATAGCTGAACCAGAAGAATATGAATTCGAGTATCGTTTAAATTCTTGAAAACATTGCTTTTTGCTTAATATCCGAGAGTGTATGCCGATAATGTCAAGAGTGAAAAAAATACGTCTTCCTATTTCCATGTCGCTACTGGCCGCGGTCGCCGGTTTAGGTGGCCTTTTTTACACACCTTTAATCGCACTTTCGGTATTGTTGATACTTTCCTCAAGTGCAATCATGTTGAAATTTGCCCGCTCTACCGAATTGACACAAAAAGAGCACCTAGAGATCCACAAAATAATTAATGAAACATCAAGTTTCGAGCATAGGGAATCGTCACACTCCGAATTGTCAACACTAGAAGTTGTGGACTCAAAGCTAGGATCGGACCCAGAGACCGGTTTTATTACTTACCCAGTTTTTAGCGCAATTCTCGAAGCTAAAGTTGCTACCGCGCGACGTCGTCTATGGCCAGTCACCATAGTTCAAATTCAGCTTGCATTCCTAGAGGACAGTCAAGAGTTTTCGGGCGAAACAATTGCATCTATTATTGGCTTTTCTTCAATCGTTCGTCAAACTCTTCGCGAAGCCGATGTTGTCGCGCGTATCGGACGCGGTCGCTTTGCAATAATCCTGGAAGATACGGACGAGGAAGGCGCCGCGTGGGTAGCCGAACGAATTCAAGTAGCGCAGGTTCAGGCCGGTAGCACGTCAATAAGCAAAATCTCAGCCGGGGTTGCTGGTTATCCAACAAACGGCGCTAGCTCCAAAGACCTTGTAACACGCTCAACACTTGCTCTTGAGCACGCACTGTCTAATCGGGATGAACCAGGCATTGGTCGAGTCATTGTGGCTCCGACCGTGCCATACAGCGCATAATTTAATTTCGTTCTCTTCTCAAAGGAACGGGCTGCGACCACCACCGCCCAGAAAACCGCCAGTCACTTCGTGGAGGACTAGACACGATTGGTCTACGGTCTGCAGTTCCGAATAATAACTGAAAATACAACGCACTAACAAGT
This sequence comes from Actinomycetes bacterium, assembly GCA_021785005.1. Taxonomy (GTDB): domain Bacteria; phylum Actinomycetota; class Acidimicrobiia; order Acidimicrobiales; family Acidimicrobiaceae; genus Acidithrix. Next base: position 17,255 of record JAJYGT010000162.1, on the reverse strand, counting down.
GCAATTGCCTCTTCATCATCTAACAGTTCAACGTTTTCGATTTTCGTTCTCCGTAGATTAGCGAACCCTACAAGGGCACATTTCCATGTTTACGCTTAGGAATATCTTGCTTCTTGCTCGCAAGCACCGCGAGAGTTTTGATAAGCACTTTACGCGTTTCAGCTGGGTCGATGACGTCGTCGACGAATCCACGCTCAGCGGCGACATACGGATTTGCGTAGCGATCGATATATTGCTCAACCAATTCTTTGCGCCGCGTGACCACATCCGTAGCCTCTTGCAATTCCCTCTTATGAACCACTTCTACGGCGCCCTGAGGTCCCATGACCGCTAATTCAGCAGACGGCCATGCAAACGCGAAATCGGCGCCCACACTCTTTGAGTTCATAACCACATATGCCCCACCGTATGCTTTACGGGTGATTACTTGAATTCGCGGTACGCTCGCCTCGCAGTACGCGTATAGGAGTTTTGCACCGTGTCGAATAATTCCACCATACTCTTGGTCCACTCCTGGCATAAAGCCCGGCACATCCACAAATGTCACAATGGGTATGTTAAATGAATCGCAAGTTCGTACAAACCGCGCCGCTTTTTCCGAAGAATCAATGTCAAGTACTCCTGCGAGAACTGCTGGCTGATTGCCTACAATGCCGACCACATGGCCATTTAAACGGCCAAACCCGCAGGTAATATTTTCGGCCCAGGATGGGAAATACTCCATATACGCGCCATCATCTAAAACAGTCGTAATTACACGTTTCATGTCATAGGGTTGGTTTGGACTAGTAGGCATCATTTCAGACAGCTCAGGGGATATCCGCTCTGGGTCATCGGAGGGTTCAACGTATGGAGGAGTTTCAATGTTGTTCGAAGGTAAAAACGAAAGTAGTTGCCTCACCTCATCAAGGCAACTCTTTTCGTCGTTAAGCACGAAAGTAGCAACACCACTTTTCGTCGCATGACTCATTGCACCGCCTAGCTCTTCTAGCGTGACATCTTCGCCAGTAACTGTTTTCACCACGTCCGGCCCGGTAATAAACATATGAGATGTTTCTTTAACCATAAATATGAAATCCGTCATCGCAGGAGAGTAAACCGCACCTCCTGCACAGGGTCCAAGTATGACAGAGATCTGCGGAATAACGCCAGACGAAGCAACATTGCGATAGAAAATCCCACCGTAAGAGTGAAGCGATACCACGCCCTCTTGAATTCGTGCTCCCGCACCATCGTTGAGTCCAATCATAGGCACGCCCACTGACGCGGCTAAGTCCATTACCTTATGTATTTTCTCTGCAAACACTTCTCCTAGTGCGCCACCAAAAACGGTGAAGTCTTGAGAAAACACACATACATGCCTACCAGCAATAGTGCCAAATCCCGTGACTACACCATCGGTATAAGGTCGTGTTTCTTCAAGGCCCATTCCGTGGGCTCGATGACGAGCTAACATGTCTAACTCTTGAAAAGAGTCGGGATCCAAAAGGTAGTCGATTCGCTCACGGGCTGTCATTTTGCCTTTTTGATGCTGACGCTCTACCGCTCGGGGATTTCCCGCATGAAGCGCCTGATCTTTGCGCGATTTTAGATCTGCTAACTTATCTGACATTGAGTGGTCGACCATATAACATAGAGGATAATCGACCAAAGCGCCAAGAAAATCATTTAGACATGCTATTCAGTGACATCACCGAAACCGAATTCGCAAAAATCACCCTCAAGCACATAATGACTCTGTCTAGTCGAATTGAGGGCGACATTGTATTCGTCACCAAGGAAGTCACTCAGAACATGCTTTTCCATGGATATCAATGCGGAATATTTCCTATGCCTTACGACCTCGGTTATTCCAGCGATAATGTTTATGCCTGGTTTTGTCCAGTTAATCGAGGCATATTTTTAGTTCCACCAACAACGGATTCAGTACTGGTAAAACCGCCGCGATCGCTGGCAAAATCAATCTCTCGTTACTTGAGCACCATGAACCAGGATTTCACGAACGTAGTCAGACGCTGCTCCGATCGACCCAATCAACAAAAATGGCTCACCGAAGAAATGATCACGATGTACGTTGCGTTGCACGACATGGAACGTGCGCATTCGTTTGAAAGCTGGAAACGCAACGAAAACCAAATTGATCTTGTTGGTGGACTCTTTGGCGTTCAAGTCAGCTACCTGTTTTCTGGTGAGTCAATGTACCACGACGCAAATGATGCCTCAAAAGTAGCTCTAGTCAATCTGATCAGAACTGCACCAAGTCTCGGGATCAGAGTCGTCGACACCCAATGGTTAACGCCCCACCTAGAAAGCCTCGGTGCTCAATCAATACCACGCCTCGACTATTTAGAGCTCATATCCGATCTTTAAAACTTATCGAAAATGATTCGGCTAGCTCAAGTTGCTTTAATTTGTGGAATCGTGGCGATTCATTCGCCCGACTAACTTCCATGCTGCTGGGAGCAACGCTGAGGCCAAAATAATTTTGAGCAAATCGCCTATCAAAAACGGACGAGCGCCTAGCATTACTGCCTTCGTAAAGTTTACGTGAAGCGAAAATACCAGCCATGTCAATCCGAATGAATAAATAACTAGATTGCCTATGACCATTTCGCCAATGCTCCCTAAGGCACTTTTGTCGAAGCCGAGTTGTGCGAGATAACCTACGACGGTACCGGCAACCACAAAGCCAATGAGATAACCGAATGACGGCGCCGCGGCAACGCCGACCCCGCCCGTACCTCCAGCAAACCAAGGAACTCCGAGCAATCCAAAAGCAAGATAAAACAGCGATCCGGCGAGCGATCGCAGTGGTCCAAGAACCGAAGCTCCTAACAGTACGGCGAAGGTCTGTCCAGTTATAGGCACCGGCGTAAAGGGAAGATGAACAGAGATCTGTGCAAATACTCCTATAAATCCGGCGAATCCGATTACAAGGGCCATATCTTTGGCAACGGATTGGCCAGACACTTCAATTAACACTTTTGCTTGTGCAGTGTTTTCTCTACGCATACTCTACGACTCCCAAAAACTAACGAACTACTCTATTTCACACGTAATTCCAAAACTACTCTAACCGTTTATACGCTCGATTAACGCCGTAATGACATAGCCAAAGAGCGACACTTCTTACGGATTAGCTACCGGGCCATTCGGATTGACTACAGCACTTAGTGCTGAATTTGGAATCGACACAGTTAATACACCGATTGAATTTTGATCGACCTGGCCTTGCGAAAACGAAATCTCAACGGCGTTGGCGGTTACATTAAATGCGCTGAAATTAGCGGGTAACGGGCCCAACTGGCTATTATTTTGCAATTGGGCGACCGAGACATTAGACGCAGACAGCTGAGCGGCAAGTAGTTGGATCGACTGCGACGACAAAATGTTTAAATAGTTACTGCCAGGTAGGAACAGATCGGACAGGCTATACAAAGCACCAGTTCCTAGGTTGAAATTCAGCGTCTCCGCGTACGACACTTGAGAGGCAAGCGATTGACCACCCTCAACCAGGATGAACTGAAAACTCGCTATCTTAGAGTCGACAAATACGACCTTATAACTGCCAGTCATGGACGGACTGCTAGCACCAGGCGGCGAACCAGACTGCAATGTAGAATTTTGTACGAAGGAATTAGACCAGGCCGATACGGCCGAAATAATTTCGGCATTAACCTGAGCCTCAACCGAAGTAGAGATCATACCGCCCAATACTGGGTAATTTACCGTTACCAAATAATTCGGAGCAGTTCCACTCCTATTAAACGTTGCGGTTCCAACCGATGGTGTGACTTCCGTTATTGTCGATGAAGTCACTTTTGGTACGGTCGTAGTTGACGCAATAGTGGTACTCGAAGTGGTTGACAATAGTGACGATGTTGTCGATCCCGTAGTAACTGACTTTGATCCACATGACGTGGCTAAAACTGACAGTGCTAAGACTGCGAGATATCTCGATTTCACGTTAGATGATGATAGTCGAATACTTTCAACTATCTAGGTAACCAGCGAGAAATAGTCACAGTTTCAAGCCGATGGAATCCAACTGTTGCTTCGCGGTGTCAAATAAATGGGCTAGGTGAGGGTGATAGCCACGATCGCATCTATTTCGACACAACTATTTCTGGGCAGACTTGCGACTCCAACAGCAAACCGTGAATGCTTACCCCGATCTCCGAAAATGCTGACAATTAAATCGCTCGCTGCATTAATAACTTCAGGCTGATTTGTGAAGTTCGGGGCGGAGGCAACAAAACCACCTAAACGAACAACCTGGGAAACCCTGTCTAGGTCACCGATTGCCACTTTTAGGTTCGCGAGCAAATTCAAGACACATACCTTTGCCGCGTCACGTGCTTCATCTTGCGTGACCTCTGCGCCAACAATTCCCGGGTTCAACAGCACACCACCTGTCATTGGAAGCGCGCCGGACAAATAGACCTGACCCTGCGAAACCACAAATGGAAGATAACTCCCCTGGGGGCTTGGAACTTCTGGCAGCTTGAGGCCAAGCTCGTTCAATTTAGTCTCGACAGAATAGTTACTCACTTCGCAAATACTAACCGCAAATGTAAAATCTACAACATCTCAACCCGGCTAAATTAGCAGTTGCCAACAACTAACACTATGCGAAAGGTTAGCTAGGTCTACGCGTCATGAAGTTCAACTGCAATGTTCAACTGCTGTACTGAAATTCTCAACCCACCTTTGTCCTCAAACCTCTGCTGTTGAGAACGCGAACGAACTGCCGAGCTGGAGTAATTCGGTGACAGCTTTGCGTACAATTTTCAAGCGTTGAGACCCCTGTGAGACATTTCGGGGTTCATCGAATTATCAGTACAATAATCTGGTAACCATGGACGGAGATGTCGATATCGCTAATGTGGCGAACCTAATGGGTGAACCAGCCAGAGCATCCATACTCATCGCGTTGATGGATGGTCGCGCTCTCTCAGCAAGTACATTGGCGATTGAAGCTAGAGTATCGCGCTCCACTGTATCCAATCATCTGACTCGCTTGGTCAACGGTGGTTTAATTGACGTTGAAACATCCGGGCGTCATCGATATTTTCGCCTAGCGTCCCCCTTAGTAGCCGCTGCGGTCGAAGCCTTGGCTCGACTCGCTCCGACGCGTCCGGTGCGATCCCTAGGGCAAGCTCTCCACGCTAAAGATCTACGGCGAGCAAGAACCTGCTATGACCACCTAGCCGGTCGACTCGGAGTTTCCCTCTTTGATACGTTATTAGGTCGTGGCATAATTGAGGAGGTGATCAATCCCAAACCCATGATCGATCCAATCATAGGCGCAGGAAGATTTCACAGTTACGTGATCACTAATAGTGGTCTAAATTACCTTGCGACGCTAGGAATCATAGTCGAAGGAACATCGCGACGACCTCTGGTTCTTTACTGCCTAGATTGGAGCGAGCAACGTCCTCATTTAGGTGGCGCACTTGGGTCGGCCTTTTTGGCGCGACTGTTTGCATTGCAATGGCTCGAACGGTCCGACCGCCGGGTGGTCAAGGTCACCGAAGCTGGACGAAACGGTCTATATCAACAGTTTGGACTTGATATAGATACACTCATTTGAGTTTGAGTAAATTAGCACCATTTGTCTTCGTCAAATCTCGTTGATGCCGTAATCTAGGCAGTTCAATAACCGGCAAGCAAAGACTGGAGATGAGCCAAAACCTCGGGACCTCCAAGAGCTTTGAGACGACTCGGGTTACCGGGTAGACGGCCCCAAAGGAACAACAGACGAGCATCAGCATCGCCAATTACCGCCGGATTAGACGAAATTTCACCACGGATCAAACAAGAATCTTCGTCATCGACAAGTACAATCACGTCGTCCGAATCAGGCGAAGATAGGGCTGCTCGAAACCCAGTCGGAGCCATATTAGATCCTCGAAAAAGTAGTGCTCTACCGAGAATGGTCACCGCATGATCAGTAAGTTCTGAATTTCCTAAAAGCGCTCTGCTAGTTTCATCGTCACCGACAATGTCGTAACGATGAATCGCGAGCTCGCTACGCAGATGAGTTACGAAAGTCTTTACTAGCATTGCTCTTCCGGTCCAAGGAACGACCGCGTCTGGTTCTGCGCTAAGCACTGAATCAATATCAGCTGCCATACGTTCGATCGATCGAATCGATTTAACCCGAAGCACTGAGTCAGTCATAGCGCGATAGGGAGCCTCGCGCTCTTCAAAACTTCGCGTGTTAGGCACAACTTTTCCTGCGAGAAAAGCCTCCAGATTTTCTGCGATTTCGATAGCAGCAGCACAAATATGAGCGGTAAGTTCATGCATGGTCCAGCCCAGACAACCGGTAAGTGAAGTTGGTGCTGTCTGGTCAAGCGCTGTATAAAACGCGTCCAATTCTCTCTCAAAGCCCGCAGATGGCCGATCAACAATTGGCTTTTTAGTCACAAATTAATTGTAACCTCCTGATAATTCGACGTAAATCAAAGTATGTTCACACCATAAACAAAAGCCTTGAGTTCGAGCTAATTATATTATTAGGGCGGTGTCCAACCCTACAAGACGCCGGCGTTTTTATTTTCCGCTTGAAACTAATACTTTTGTCGGATTACTGTAGTCTTATAGGCAATTGTAACGAGGAGTCAGATGGGTCAGGATCTTTGGACCGCAGTGGATCAATACATAGCAGACCTAATGGTGCCAGTCGATCCAGCTTTAGAAAAAGCAATCGAAACCAGTCACCTTGAAGGGCTTCCTTTGATTAATGTTTCAGCGAATCAAGGCAAGCTGCTTTACCTACTGGCTTGCATCCAAGGCGCTAACTCAATTCTCGAAATCGGAACGCTTGGAGGCTACAGCACAATCTGGTTGGCCAGGGCTCTCAAGCCAACCGGGCACCTGATAACTCTCGAATTAGACCCACACCATGTTGAAGTTGCAAGAACAAATCTTGAGGGGGCCGGCCTTTTGGAACTTGTAGAAATACGAACCGGTCCGGCCGTTAAATCACTCTCCCAATTAGAAGCAGAAAAACCAGAACCATTCGATATGGTTTTCATAGACGCCGACAAACAAAGTTACCCCGAATATTTCAAGTCAGCGCTGCGCCTAACTCGACCCGGGAGCATAATTGTCATTGACAACGTAGTTCGCAACGGTGCGGTAATAGATGAAAACAGCACCGATACTGCAGTTCAAGGCACTCGACAATTGAATGAACTGATATCTCGCGAGAAAAACGTATCGGCGGTTGAGATCCAAACGGTCGGGTCAAAAGGCTACGATGGCTTTGCACTAATTCGAGTACTGTGAAGCTCGATAAAAACCTAATGCTGTGAGTTTTGCCGAACTTTGCGTCGTAGTTCAACCCAGAGTGAAACAGCCGTGGTGAAAACCACCAAACCAACCATAACCATTGGCCCCGTTATTCCATGCATTGGTACCAAAAACAAAATACCCAAGATGAGTACGATACCAATAAATAGTTCGGGAGTATCGCCAACAAGAAAATCCCACCAAAACATTAAAAATGCCTTAACTAGACGAGTGATCAACTGAATTCCTTTCCAACCAAGGAAACTTGATACTGCCGAGACAGCAGCTTGACGAGAAGAAACGTTACAACTCCATAAACCGCTACCAGAATTGGAATCGAACCATCTGAAAATGGCCATTGAAGCCCGAGTCCTTCGCCCGACCAAAAACTTCCAAAACTCACCAACATAAGTCCAACGCCCATCTTCATGGCATTTTCGGGCACCTTTGAAAGTTGTTTTGAAACGACGGCCCCAATAATCGCCACGACGACAGCAGCGGACAAAGCAGACATCGCTGCAAGGGTCAGCTTGTGATTGGAAACCCCCAGGGTCAACACAATGATGACCACCTCAAGGCCCTCAAGGAATACTCCTTTGAACGCGACCACAAATGATGTTGAGTCACGGCCTTTTGAAATTTGGGGGATAGCTTTTAGTTTTTTAACTTCACGTTCAAAAACTTCATCCTCGTTGTGCATGGCCTTTAGACCAGAGGACCGCAAAATCGCTTTACGCAACCATTGCAAACCAAAGATTAATAGCAACGCGCCAATCAACAATCGCAGGGATGAAATTGGAACATATTTCAACAATGCGGGACCCAAGGTCAATACCAGGACTGCCAGAACTAAGATGCCGGCAAAAGTACCTTCTAGTGCGCTACGCCAACTCCTTGAAGTTCCGGCCGCCAGAACAATCGTCAATGCCTCGACCATCTCGACACTTGAGGCAAGAAACACAGCAATTACTAATACTACCGAACTCATATCACCACCTCGTCGCGCGCGCTTTCATCAGCATTCTGCAGTATTTTACGTTGTAGGTGCGCACGAGTATTCTCGATGGCACCATCATCAAACGCCAAGCACCCAACTGGATCCATACTTAATGCTACTCGCGAACCTCGGGGGAAACGCTTGGTCGAAAACACCGAAGAGAAAACCACATCACCAACCGATAATGCGTGCTCATAGCCTCGCCCCCGGTAGGCAACGTCTAAAACCCGAGCCTGGCACGTGACCCCGCCTCCAATTGGATCTACTTCAATTGCTGAGGGTCTAATCGATACCTTCACCTTGTCACCGATAGCATATTCCCTGCTTGATCTCGCAACTAGGTTCTCAGTTACCTCGTTTACAATCACCTCAACGAGGCCATTTGCAAGCACATTACTTACTGTTCCAAAAAACTCTCCGGACAATCCAGTAAAACGAGCTACAAAATTGTCCGCAGGGCTGTGATATATCTCTTCTGGAGCTCCTATTTGAACTAATTTGCCACCCGAAAGCACTCCCACTTTGTCCGCAAGCGCAAACGCTTCTGCTTGATCGTGCGTAATATAAATTGCACTTGCCCCGGCTTCACGAGTGAGAGTTGCAATTTCAATTCGTAGTCGCTCTCTCAAATCAGCATCAAGATTAGAGAGGGGCTCGTCAAAAAGCACCAGGCCACTATGGCCAACAAGTGCTCTAGCAAGAGCTACGCGCTGTTGCTCTCCACCGCTAATCTCGGCTGGGTATCGAAGAATCTTGTCCCCGAGCCCAACCTTCGCCAACATTTCCTCGGCTCTACTTAGTCTGGATTTTCGATCCATCTTAAACCGCTTAAGTGCAAACGATACGTTTTCTACCACTGTCATATGCGGCCAAAGTGCGTAGTCTTGAAATACCATAGAAACACCTCTGCCCTCTGGCGGTGTATGAAGATCGTCACGCGCTACAGTTTTTCCAAAAAGACTAATTTCCCCACCCTCGATGCGTTCAATTCCCGCGATCGCGCGCAGAATCGTCGACTTACCCGAGCCCGATGGACCTAACAAGACCATAAATTCTCCGTCGGCGACTTCAAAACTTACGTTCGCGATCGCATCTCGCTGTCCGTCGTATGATTTTGAAACGCCAGCAAAAGACACCGCAGGCGAACGAGTCTGACCGTTGTCCAAAGCTATTTTGTCATTGCTCATTGAACATTCCTCCCATTTTCTGCCAACCTTTAGGCGCAAAGATACGATAAATGCCATTTGCAGCACCAATAACTATAAGTGCAGCCCCAAGCGCAATTACTGACATTGCCGTTCCTCCACCATAGTCATAGCCAGCAGTCAATTTATTAATCGCCACCGACAGCGGCAACAACCCCGGAGGATACAAGAGCTGAGATATTGGCAGCTCCAAAAGCGTCTTAGAAAACGTCAAGAGCCAGGCCGAGAGCAACGCCTTGGACAATATTGGAAAAACCGTTTGAAACCACGCTTGCATGGGGCGGGACCCATGCACACGCGCCGCAAATGTCATATTCGATTGAACCTGGGCCAAAGGTCCAACCAAAATCCGCGACGCCACCGGCAACGACGTTGCTAAATATCCCAAAAACAATAGCTTCGACGTACCATATAGATTCAACCCGATATCAGAGAGAAACGGCTGGTTGTAACTGAATATATAGCCAGCACCGAGCACAATACCCGGTAAAGCAATAGAGCCCAGTAGTAAGAAATCCAGAGCACGACTAACAAGAGTTTGATCCCGTCGCGCAAGCAGTCGAGCCAAATAGGCTCCAAAGATGATTGTTACCGTTGCAGTCGCGAATGACAGCAAACCGGAATATCTCAACGGAGAGCCGCCTATTGTTTCAGACAAGACCCGTCTGTAATTTGATAATGTCAAGGATGCCGCACCAAAATCTGTACCTAAACCACCAATTAAAGATGCACTCACTATCCCAAGCATCGGAACAAGCACCGCTAACGAAAACGTTACCGACATGAACAAATACATGAAAAAACGCATCCGGCCTCGAATTGCCAAGACTCTGACCGTGCGTCTCTTGCCGCTCACCACCGCATAACTCTTTTTACGCATGAGCCTTCGTTGAACTAAAATTGGCACCATGGCAGAACCCACCAAAAGCCACCCGATCGCCGCCGCATCTTGAAAATTAAGAGGTATCGAATCTATCGCACTGAACAAGGAGTACGTTGCGATCGGAAAATGAGCGTTGGCAGCAAGAGAATATGCAACACCAAAATCGCTCATTGACTCCGCAAATACAATAGCGAAACCACTCATCAAAGCGGGCATAACAATTGGCAAGATTATCTTAAAGGACTCAATCCTTGATGCAGAATGGACTCGGGCCGCATCTTCGAGTTCAGCACCAAGGTTTGACAACGCGGTAGCAACTGCCAAAAACGCGAACGGAATTCCCGTCATCGCGAGTACAAACACCACGCCCACAGGTCCAAAAAAAACATGATAGACCGGTGCAGCATTGACACCCGCTTTTGCCAAGACTCCACTTGGCTCCAGCAAACGCTGCCAACCTTCGGTGTCTAAATAGGTGGGAACCAACAACAGAAACCAAATAGCCCCTGACCACAACCGCTTGGCGGATATATCTGTGCGCCGCAGAATCCATGCTGTTGCGGTGCCGAGAAATGTTGCAACAACGCCAGCTAAAATCGATACACCTAACGAATCTACAATGCCACGTAACGAGTCGCCGGTCGACGCAAATTTAAACCCATCGATCGTAAAAAGGGGATATTGTCCGCTAAATAGCCCCGGCATAAAGGCCTGAATCAAAAAAATTGCAACGGGAACTACGAGCAATAGCGCTACCATTACAGCCGCTAAAATTCCAAAGAGAGAATTAAAGGGTCGCTCACGTTTAGGCTTTTGACTTGACCGCGTACGACGATCCACAAGAAATTCTTGTTTTGGTTCAGTTATTGTCATTCGATGTCACCGACCATTGTAATTATTAAATAGGAAACTAATATAAACAAAGCGTCCCGCAAGGACAGCTACCCTGTCCCGCGGAACGCAAATGTCAACTAATACGAGCGTCTAACGTCTATTTAGCTGACGATATTCGAAGTGAACCATCCATTGATAGCGTTCTCTTGAGGACCCCACTTGTACGGATCTACAACCTGATAATGAATGCTCGCAAGGTTTGGGACAGCGGATTCCGGATTCACACCCTGCACCACAGGCCAATACAGCGAGTCGCCTGTAGGATCTCCTGATAACTGTACTTTTTGACCCGCTGGGGAGAGTACAAAGTTCACGAACTGCTTCGCCTCTGCGATCTCAGCGGCTGACACCTTACCATCTATGCCGATTACGCCTGGCAAAAGCGTTGACGGTGCCAAAAAGGCTGTCTTAATAGTTGGATCCTTGAAGGACGCACCAATTCCTGCGGAGCTCTGAATCAACGCCAGTTTGATTTGTCCGGTACCCAACGCGTGAAGCGTGTCACCGTTGGTTTGAAATACCTGCAAACCATTTGCTTTGAGTTGTGTATAAAAATCTTCGCCCTGGGTCACGCCGCCAAGATAATTCATCATTCCGGCAACAAAAGGAAATGTAGGACCAGATACCGCGGGATCATTCATCCCGATAGCACCTTTCCACGTCGGTGACAGCAAGTCCGTCCACGACGTCGGTGGCGTGGTAACTGTTGAGGTAGAATAAACCAGCGTGCCGGCCATGGTTAACCCTGTAGGTATGTAACTACCATCTTTTGGGAGTACAGAACGAGCAGCTGATGTCCAATTTACACTTGGTTCCCAATTTTTCAACAGATAGTTCTGTTGATCCAACGCAGCAAATGCCTCATCACCATCGACCCATAAAACTCCCCATTTGGGATTAGACGCTTCGGCTTGTACCCTGGTAAGAAGTGGGCCTGTCGAATCGTCAACCAAAGTTGTCGGAATTCCTGTGGCCTTTTGAAATGCCGTAGTCATGGCCGAATCATAGCCTTGAGCCGAATATACCACGAGCGGAACTTTTGGTGTTGATGCAGAGCTAACGTTAGATGTGCTCGACGCTGCAGAACCGCTACCGCAAGCCGCAAGTAGAGCCGGTACTACTGACACAGCTAAACCTTTATAAATATGTGACCGCTTCATGAAACTCCTAGGAACGTTCTTGTATTGAAATAATTCACTCCATTACACTGCCCGTAAAAAGTTACAACACACTAGTGATTTGGTAAACGAAGCACAAATTATCGTAGAACAATTTGTGAAAGTAGCGAAAGTTTCGCTACTTGCGGGCGATCAATGGACTTTTTGCCGTCCCGTCGACTCAACATTGCACCTCAAGGACAGCAAAACAAAACTTTTGAGCCATCAAAAATGCTTTAAAATCCATCAAGGCGCTAACCGCAACAAGGTAAAAAAGTTAAAACAGGTGTTTTAGTGCTCTTTTCAAGCATTTAATGTGAAATCTCAAAGATTAGATGCCGTAAGAGACGGACCGACGATCTACGGCACCCTTGCAGATTTGCTGAGGGCTGCTGTCTTCCGACCCTGACCCGGTTCACAAGTGCAAGCCGCGTAGGGCCCGTCCGTCTCTTACGGCATCTAATTGATTTGAATAAGATTAGTCTATTCCTTTACGGAGGAGTGCGAGAGCGGTCGAACCGGCACGACTGGAAATCGTGTGTGGGGCAACTCACCGTGGGTTCGAATCCCACCTCCTCCGCCAGTTTTATAGGCTGGCCACGTAGTCCAGTGTTTCACTTTAAATAAATTAGATCAAAAGACACTGTACTTACGTCACTTCTTTGAGGGTTTAAGGCCAGGTGATTTGTGAATACAACTTTGAAAGATCGCAGTTGGCAGCTAGGATATCAAGATTTCGCGATGCAGATTGCGCTAGATCAGGCAAATATCGCTGCCAAAATAGGCGAGGTGCCAGTCGGCGCTGTCATGCTAAAAGGCTCAACTGTCTTGGCAAAATTCTATAACACTCGCGAATCATCCAAAGATCCAACGGCTCATGCTGAACTTTTGGCAATAAGAGCGGCCGCCCAGGAACTGGGCGACTGGCGATTGCAAGATTGTGACCTGTACGTAACGTTAGAACCTTGTGTAATGTGTGCGGGCGCAATAATAAACGCAAGGCTTCGGGGTGTTTTCTACGGTGCTAACGATTTAAAGGCTGGCGCTATGCAAAGTTTGTACGGCATTGCATCAGATCCAAGGTTAAACCACGAACCACATGTCAAAGGCGGTCTACGTGAGCAAGAATCGGCAGAATTGCTTCGCACGTTCTTCGAAATGAGACGGGAATGACTAGCATATAGATCCAAGGAGGGGTGCGAGAGTGGCCGAATCGGGCGGTCTCGAAAACCGTTGTGTCAACCGGCACCGTGGGTTCGAATCCCACCCCCTCCGCCGCGCGTAAATAATTAGCAATCCGAGCTAATGACGAATCATCCAAGTGACAACAACATCGTCGTCACTTGGATGATTCTTGTAATCCTGAGTGTTCGAGAAGCTAAAGCTCAACCCGACTTGTGTATAGTGCCTGATCCTAACACGAAGATTCACATTTACCCAGCTTGGGCCAAGGGGATAAGCGTTACGGTGTAGCCCATTTTACGAAGCTGATCTAAGGCACGGTTCTTAGCTCTGTCGGGGTTAAGTCTCGTGTAGTAGTCACCACCTAAATCACTGTAGGGGGTACCAGTAGTGAGCATGTTCCAGATTGCAATGAGCATTGCATGCTCAAGGGCGACTATTGCTTTGAATGGGTCAACGTCGTGATGCTATACGTCGAAATCTTGCCGACACCTAAGGGTGGTACACGCCGTAATTGGGCAATTTTCGAGTTGAGTTTGATGGCCCGTATCCAGAATTCAGAATAATCAATGAATACCCTTGGCTAAGAGTCGGAATTGATGGACCCATGCATTGAGCGCATACCCAGCTACTCTTTGCGCAGCTGTAACGATTTTCATGGGCTACTTGCTAAACCGTGGATACCAGGGTTAAAGATTTAATACATGCTATAACCAAAAGTATCCCTACTGGAGCAGCGATTATTGGATCGAGTATCATCACTGTACCAGCAAACACTTCCAGGAGTAAACATATCGAAAGTACCATCCCAAGGTTCCATAATCGCCTCGACGCCCCTATATTTGGCATGAGAAGAATTGCTGCAATAGGCACACACAAGATAGCCTGCACGACTGCTAGCACCTCAAGCAGGGGATCGAAACCCGCGAGGAGGTATTGGATCTAGGAGGTGCTGAAGGATACACTGGGGATGACCGGTCCCCATTGAGTGGTCCAAAGATTTGGGTGAGATGGTCCTATAATACCGGAATAATCATTCAAGCGACTTTTTGTTCATTTGAGTACCTTTTATGAATTCTAAGGTAGAAAGATATGACGTCTTTGGAATTAACTGCAAAGGTTCTTGTTTCGACCTGCGGTGCAACGCCGGCACCAAGAACTTCGAGTATCTGATCGGCAAAAAGGTATTTAACGAGATATTTTCTCTTTTCGATTGACTTTAAGGCCGTTTCTATCTATATTTAATGCATGATAAAGCGAATATTTCACTTTAGGAGGCGGTAAGATGATAATCAGTTTCTCGCTCGAGAACTGGATGTCTTTCCGTGACCAGGTTACATTCTCGATGGTCGCTAGCAGGGAGCGTCAGCATGGAGACAGGGTTCCCAAGCTCGGCAAGTACCAGACGAGAGTTCTTCCAGTTGCGGCAATTTACGGCGGTAACGCGGCGGGCAAAACTAATTTTTTCAAGGCACTCAATTTCGCCAAGACGCTGGTTGTCAAGGGTGCTCAGCCCGACAGCCTGATTCCTGTCGAACCGTTCCGACTGGACGCCAAGGTGGCCGAGCAGCCGTCAAGGTTTTGCTTTGAGCTGCTGATCAACGAGATCATTTACGAGTTCAGCTTCGCGGTCACCCGCAAGGCGGTTTCGGAAGAAAAGCTGGTGGTCATAACAAGTACCAGTGAAAAAGTGCTCTACCACCGCAAGGACGGAAAGCCCAACTTCGACGATTCCTTGGCCAAAGACCAGTTCCTCCAGTTCGCCTTCAAGGGAACCAGGGACAACCAACTCTTTCTGACCAACTCTGTCTCACAGAACGTCGACAAGTTCCGGCCGGTCTACGACTGGTTCAAGGATACACTTGAGCTGGTCGCTCCCGATTCTCGCTTCGCACCTTTCGAGCACTTCCTCGACGAGGCACACCCGCTCTACTTGACCATGAATGAGATGTTGCAACAGCTCGATACCGGCATCACACACCTAGGTGGCGAGGAGATCCCTTTCCAGAACATTCCACTGCCCGAGCCACTGAGAACCAAGCTACAGGAAGATGTCAAGGAAGGCATGACGGTTCACCTACTGACCGAGCCGATCAACGAACGAATCGTGGTAACCCGCAGAGGTGGCGAACTGATCGCTAAGAAGCTGGTGACTTATCATCCGAAGGCGGACGGCACGGAAGCCAAGTTCGAGATCCGCCAAGAGTCGGACGGCTCGCAGCGGGTTATTGATCTGCTGCCCGCGTTTCTTGAGCTCTCGGTTCAGGTTTCGAAGAAGGTCTACGTGATCGACGAGGTCGATCGCAGCCTACACACGCTGCTGACACGCAGATTACTCGAAACGTACCTGGCAAACTGCTCCATGGAAACCAGAACGCAGTTGCTGCTGACCACCCATGACGTTCTACTCATGGATCAGCAACTCCTGCGCCGTGACGAGATGTGGGTATCCGAAAGAGACGCCACCGGAGCTTCGAACCTCCTCTCCTTCAGCGAGTACAAGGATGTTCGATACGACAAGGATATCCGCAAGAGCTACCTACAGGGGCGACTGGGTGGAATTCCCCGGATTCTATTGGGAGGCACTCTGACCACCCCCTGCCTCACCGAAAAAAGTGAGGGGTGAATGATGCCACCAAACAGACGCAGGCTCCGGAGACCCCTTGGCGAGCGTCGCTACCGTAAGCTGTTCGTGATAGCTGTGGAAGGCGTGAAGACTGAGCCGCAGTATTTCGCCATCTTCAATGACCAGAATTCGGTGATCAGAGTGAACTGTCTCAAAGGCAGCCACAGTAGCTCTCCACTACAAGTGCTGAAGCGGATGAACGACCATCTCCAACAGGAAAAGCTGAGATCCTCCGACGAAGCCTGGCTCCTGGTGGACAAGGATCAGTGGACCGACAAACAGTTGGCCCAGCTGAATTCCTGGGCTAAGACATGCGACAACTACGGCTTCGCCCTCAGCAACCCCAAGTTTGAATACTGGCTGCTGCTCCATTTCGAGGACGGCACCGACATCGCGTCGTCACGGAATTGCAGCGACCGACTGAAGAGGTACCTTTCGGGTTACAACAAAGGGATCGACGCACGCAATATCACTCGCGCCCGGATCGATGAAGCCATCCGTCGCGCCAGGCTGCGCGACAATCCTCCCTGCTCCGACTGGCCACGCGCCGTTGGAGGCACCACGGTTTACAGGCTGGTCGAAAAAATTCTCGAGGTCTGACCCCCAATCAGTTCGATACCCATTCATCCAGGACGCTCTCGGACGCCATTTTTTTTGCGATGGTGTGGCGAATATCGATGTCCCTTGCGGTGCTCAGCACCCGGAAGGTATGAAATCTCGATAAGGCAATATCAGCGTGAGCATTCCACTAGTTCCTTTCCACCTATTCCGGAAACTCTTTACAAGTGACTTCTTAGGCTTTCATGCCACCATAGGTATTTTTCCATCGATACCATGTTGCCTCAGTGATTGAAAAGTTGACAAACTCCTTCAGCAACGGTTTCGCCTTCATTTAGCAACTTGATTGTGTGCCGAGTTATGTGCAAATTGGTCACAGAATCTTTGGACTCTCTTTATCTTAGGACGTGACTTAGGATCCGTCGTTGACTTTTTATCTTTTGGAGCGTATCAA
>JAJYGT010000020.1 GCA_021785005.1 Actinomycetes bacterium | reverse complement strand
CTCACTATTGGGGATAAAGGATCCCCTTAGTCGGAACAAGAAAGTAGTTGCTCAACTGTAGTGCCCGAATTCAGAAGCCCTCATGGTCAGGACATGGGGATCTGTGGGTGGTGAAGCGAAAGTTGGGCTAATTGGTTGAGCATTTTCACAGAACTTAACTAGCTGATCGACCGGAAGTGGGCGCTCGTAGATAAACCCTTGAATAAAGGGAACTCCAAGGAAGTGCAGAGCAGTCAAGGTGTCGACGTCCTCCACGCCTTCAACCACAAGGTCAATGCCCAAACTTGCCACCAACAACTGTATGCTACGCACAAACTGCAGGTCACGTGGGTTGTCTTGAAGCTTTTGCACAAAGCTCTTGTCCAACTTTACCTCATCAAATAGCAAGTCTCGAAGGCGCAGTAAACCTGCATAAGCACTGCCAAGATCATCAAGAGAGACCTTTACGCCCAGATTTCTAAGGGTGGCAATCGTCTCACGGGCTTGAGACAACGACAAAAACTCACCAGTCTCAAGAACTTCTAAATACAAGCGATGCGGTTCTATGCCATATTCTACCAAACGAGCTCGCACAGTCTCGAACAAGTTTGGCTCAAGAAAATTTTCCGGAAGCATGTTAACCGATACCGAAATTCCTGCTAAACATCCAACACCTTGGTCATCCCATGCTCGCAGTTGTCCCAGCACCTGGTCAAGAACAATTAGTGAAAGTCGCATGATCTGTTTGGGGGACAACCTGGGCAGGAATTGGTGAGGATCAAGTAGTTCAGTCCCAGATTTTATTCGAGCAAGCGCCTCTAGGCGAACTGTCTTACCTGTTGTTGGGGCAACTATCGGCTGGTAATAAATCGTAAGCCCAGACTCTATCTTTTGGTCAAGACCTCGAGCGCCGCGCTTTGGCAAACTTTGAGAACGTTCCCAGGTCTTTGTATACTCCATGTAAAACGATGATTTGTTCGTTTTCTCCTGCTTAACTCGATAAAGCGCGGAGTCGGCATGGCGCAAAAGAGTACCACTTGAAGAATCATCGTAGGGAAACAGCGTCGCACCCATGCTTGCGCTCACACCGATTACGTCTCCACCAGGCAAAATTATCGGTGCTTCTATTACACTTTTGAGGCGCACCAACGCAAGCTTTAGACCCTCGCGGTTCTTTAAATCATCGAAAACAATGACAAATTCATCTCCACCCGAACGAGCTACAAAATCACTCTTTCGGGCAGCTTGGGCTAATCGGGCCGCAGTCGCTTGCAAAACAACATCGCCCATTTCATGACCAAAGTTGTCATTTACTGGCTTAAAACCATCTAGGTCCAACACGACTACCCCAACCAAATGACCATAACGCTTCGCACGAGCCAAAACCTTTGGCATGTGGATATCTAGGTGAAGCCGATTTGGCAGACCGGTTAAATAATCTCGTTGTGCGACGTCAAGGGCACGCTGGCGTTCGGTCCTTAACTCGCGTTCGCGCTCAATAGATGTCAGAGCCGCGCCCATTAGCTTTCCAAACCTGGAAACCAGATCTAGGGATTGCTCATCAAATAAATTGGCAATCGACGATATAGCTACTAAAACCGAATCAATCTTATCACCTTTAAATATTGGAACTGCGGCTGCAGAACGCCATTTAAAGCGCGATAAAAACTCCTTCCAGGCGTGTAATTCTGGGTCATTTATATAGTCATTGTTGAAATGAATCTTCGCGTCACGCCAAGCTCTTTCATATATGGTGCTTCCGTGTGATTGTCCCGTGCTCAACTCAAATACCTTGAGTGTTTTCACCCCAGCTCCGCGGCTCGCTATGACTCGAAACTTGCCTTCAGAATCCGGACGCGCCACCCAGGCCGACAAAAACACCTCACTTGAAGCGATTCGCGAACACATACCGTTCATTAGATCAGACTCAGTCTTGGCGCGAAGCGCAAGCTCTTCGCCCTGGAGGAGTGAATTATAAAAAATTCGTAGCTGTTCAAGACGATTTCTTTCGGTTTTGAACCTTCGTCTGTCCGATGCACTTTCCACTACACGTACGTAACTGTCACGCCAGCGCAAAAACCAATCGCCAGTAATTCTTTTCCCCAAAAATCCCTTATAACCACTGAGTACCAGCAAAGCCTTAGGGGCTGACAGATCTCGGTTGAAAGGTATTACCGCAATCGATCCCACCGTAGCGATAGCGTCTCCTGTAGCCTCATTTAGAACATAAATGTCGGAGAAGAAACCAGAGTCGCTTAAAGTGTCAACGTTAATCAAAGTCTTGGCACCAAAGAACAGTATTTCCGAACTATCTGGATCCAGGCTGATTAACGACGATGCTCCCAAGTGACTGGCAAAATCAACAAGAGTTGCCGTCAAATCAGCGTTGCTATCGACAAAGCGCGCAGCAAATACACCGTTGATGTTTAGAAACGCAGTTTCTATGGATTCGAGATAATTAGCACGTGAATCGCGTGACATTACTGTCACCTGTTCAACACTCAAGAGATCGGCTCGCAAGTTAGAATCGATGATCTGGAATTCCTCGTTGTGAGATTCCATGTGTGCCACAATGCTTCCGATGAGCATGCGCGTCCTTGTGCTATCTATTTCTCCAGACGCTGCCATTTCAAGCAGGCGCGTAGCATGGGTAGCATACTCGCTGGCAACTTGTGATGGCGAAATACCACATTGAGCGTGATAATACGCTCCACGAACGGCACTTTCGCTAATAAACTCCTGATTCGTAGCCGTGAGCTGCAGAGCGATTTCGCGAGGACAACCAGAGAAATGTTTGCCAATCTCTAGGTGAGCATCGAGAACTTCATCTTTTTTCCATCGAAACTTGGGCTCCGATGCTATTGGCTCCACACCAAAGGCACCTTGAACTACAGCTCGCGAAGCTTCATCTGTCTCTCTCAAGTCCGTGACACTTTCACCGTCAATGCATTTTGAACGTAAAAATTAATACGAGGTACCACGAGATACCCGTCTAAGTTCGTAACACTACCAAGATCGCGATAACAACCTGCGAACTTGACAGTAGTTACTACTAAGTTCACGCTGTATTAACCGAAACTAGTAATTGAACTTTGAATTTAATGACTCACGATGAGTGCGTCAAACCAAGTACCTTTGCTCCCACGCGTTGGAGCCACATAGCAACAATTCGAACAAGTTATTTTCAGAAGGCTAAAAATAAGCTGTTCAAATAATTTGTGTTTGAATCATCTGCAAAATCGGACTGACCTTGAAATTCGTATAACAAAACTAGAGCAACAGACCTCGAAATTCTGTCGTCCAATAGTAGCGGTTACTCTAGCTCACAACGACTGAACCAAAGCGCACATGTACTAGATCCTAATCGTCTAGGCAAAAAAGAGACCGTCGTTCTCTGTTTCGTAGCCAGCGAGCTCACCAACGTGCGCAAACATCTAGAATTCCGCAAAAATCTGATTGAAGAGCAAGGTGTCTCGATGCTTCAGAGCTTCTTTTCTTCGGATCGACAAAGATTTTCAAGCGAACGACTTTAGGGCAGTGTCCAGAAAGTACGAAATAATGTTAATGACGATAATGCAACTCATGTGGTACTAGCTGAGATGCTTGGAGTAACCGCCCTGCCTACTTCCAACATACAGTCGACAACAACGGCGGCGATCGAGCGCGCCGCAGAAATATTCTCAATGAACAGGCCTAGCTTTTTACCAACTGATGGTCACTGTTATCAAAGACCGTTTTCCACAAACATTATGACTATGACTACCGGATATGTGAATCTCTTTTTATTTACAGACCTGGTACAAATCACCCGTACTTGTGACATCGCCTGGTTCACTCAAAAATGAGAAATTCGCCTTAGATTTCCCCCGAAGCTCACTGACTGTTCGAATGCAATTATATAACCACATTCATCGTTCGCAAGAAAACACAAAACAAGTCTGTTGAGCAAACTTTAAAGTTTCGCTAATCGAGACACTTACAACTCTCCCATTACCTTTCAAGCGAGCCTCGAATTTGAAGCCTGTTGACCGAATCAAGTACGACTTTCTTTCGTCTGTGGACAATGATACGCGTAAGTTTTTCACCAGCTTCAGAGACAATTCTTTTCGGCTACAAACGACGTTACCAGGCCGACTCTGGCTCGATCTTCTCGTAATGTGGGCGACTGAAAGGTATGTTACCAGCGTGACCAACCAAGCAGATGAGGATCTCTCTCGGAATGCCTATATGACATCTACCAAAGACTCGATGTTGGAAAATCTTCACGTGATACCCCAGCCCTTAAAGCACAGGGCGCAAAAGTTTTCGACAGGGCTCGCATCCAAAACGGGACCAAGATCAACGAGCTATTTCGCCGTCTCGCTACTTCGGGCGCTTTCTAGTCGTACGCGAAACTCCTAGTGCATTTCCGCGAAACTTCTAGTGCAATTCCGCAACTAATAGTATAATTACTGCCATTGAAACCGTCATCAGACACGCAAAGCACCTGGTATCCGAGGTCCTATGTCCGAAGACGAACGCGCACGTGTAATAATCACGACTACACCTTAATCTAGAAATATAGTCGTGACAAATAGCGTGGTACGAACTCCTGGATTATTTTAGACGGTCTTTTTTCCGGCGTAAACATTACGCGCTCACAAAATTTCGTTAGCGAAGGTTTATCCATCGATTGGAGGCGAGCGCAGAAGCCGAGCGAACAATCTCACCCGTTTTCAAAGAGACGACCACGGATTCGTTGAGATTCTCTACTGTCACTACCGCTTGTTTCCCACCTTTCAGGACGACCAAGCCGGACAGCAAATTTGCACCAGCAGTATTAGCGTCTACAGCTACCTCTCCAAGATAAGTGTCACGTAGAGCCGAAAACTTTAAGATGTGACCGGAGAAGCCCGCAGCATAAATCCATCTATGGCCCGGACTCACCGAGAGCTGCATAAATCCCGCATTGGCAGCAGAAATGTCGCTATAACTAAAGTTGGGATCTACCTCAGGCGTAGCTATCGATACAATCTTTCCAGTCGCAGGATTGATCGCAGACATTACTCCGGTAGCAATGTTTGCTGAAAACACTTGTCCGCGGGCCCAAACCATGTCGCCTGAGTTGCTCACAGGAAAGGTAGCAACTTGTTTTCCCGATATCATTGAAATCTCTGCAACGTTTGTGTCCGCGTTACCACCCACAAATGCATCTTTTCCGTTTGGCGACAACACTAAAGCGTTGCCTCCGACCGGAGCCAAAAACACCTGACTATACGGAGCAGTTGTCTGGTATGCTGCAGTGGTTGTTCCCGACTCTATGACCACTAGTTTCCCGTTTGGGGTTACCTTTGCCACTCTACCAGCTGTAAGCGAATCGAACTGACCGACCACATTCCAAGAATACGTACTAACGACATAAGTTATTCCTGCGAACGTTGGTACAAAGATGGAATGTATTGCTCGATCGGATGCAACATAAAAACTGTTCCCTGAGGTGGTGTTCGCTGTCCCAAACACGACTGAGCGTGCTGCCCGTTCGCCTGGTTGCCACACTGCCAAAGTTCCGGGTCCAGAACCTGACGCCGGCGCAGGAGATGCACCCACCACGGTACCACTGTTCGGCGCATCTCTGTTGCCTAATTGCGAGACCAAAGGCGTCACATGCGATACATTATCTGCCGCTGTCAAAGTCGCAGGAACGGCCACTCCTGTTGATATTGCCGCCAATAGTGAGCCGGCACTTAGCAATTTGCCAATTTTCATTAATGGTTATACCCTTTATAATCAGGCTACTTTTGTTAGTAGCGCTTCACCTATCGTGAAATCATTCAACTGCCGTAAGGCTAGCTACCATAATTCGTTTACAAACATAGATACCGAGTGACCTCCCCAAATACATCCGCCAAATAGGATATGACTCCATTTGAAATAGAGTCAAAACGTTATAAAATTAGGCTCTATTGACCTTCATGTGGATCAACCCGCCCGTTCGTATGGAAGTTTGAGATCAATCGGTCCACAGGAAAGCATCACCAACGCCAGAGTCGCCTCTGCAGAATGCAACCCATAGCATCTAGCAATGATGGATCTGATCTTGGTGTTCAAACCTTCAACTCGTCCGTTGGAGACACCAAGTTCAATTGCGGCCATTATTCCACCTGTGTGAGTACGGATCGTCTTTGACAGTTTGGTAAAGCTAGGTATCCTGGACCGAGATGCACGGGAACACCAGCGACTGATAAGTTCACTTACTTCGTCAGCGGTGAGATCACCAGCGAAGATAGCTCGCAGGGATTCTTTCATGATTGTGTGCCGAGTTATGTGCAAATTGGTCACAGAATCTTTGGACTCTCTTTATCTTAGGACGTGACTTAGGATCCGTCGTTGACTTTTTATCTTTTGGAGCGTATCAACGATTTTGGACAAGCTT
>JAJYGT010000142.1 GCA_021785005.1 Actinomycetes bacterium | reverse complement strand
TGGATCTTTGGGCACCCTGGTGTGCTCCATGTCGAACACTGGGACCGATCATAGAAAAAGTAATAGACGCCACCGATGGTAAAGTCGCGCTGGTCAAAATAAATATAGACGAAAATCCGCAAGCGGCCAGTGCGTTTAAAGTTCAATCCATTCCTGCTGTTTACGCTCTGAAAGATGCCAAGGTTATAGATGCATTTGTGGGCGCCCAACCAGAGCACGCTGTGCGTGCATTTGTTGAAAAGTTGATTGAAATAAAATCACCGGCAGATCTTTTGGTTGAAGCAGGAGACGAAGCTTCAATATTGGAAGCGCTTACTTTAGAACCTGCACACGAAGGTGCAATCGTGAAATTGGCTGAAATTGTGATTGGTCGCGGCGAGTTCGAAAAGGGCTTGGAGCTGCTTGCCAAGATTCCAGAAACCGAGGAAACACTTCGCTTGGCCGCGATTGCTCGTTTAGGTGACGTGAACCCGGGTGAGTCAATTCGAATCGAAGATCGCTTGGATGAACTTTTGGATCAAATTAAACAAGACGAAACAGCACGTCAAGAGTACAGGGATCTACTCGAAGTAATGCCAGATCGAGAGCTGTCGATGAAATACCGAAAAGCGATGGCCGCGCGTTTATTTTAGGCGTCTATCTTCGGATTGAATATTATGCCGACTGCCGAAGTTTGAATGGAATTGGAACTGAGGTTTCTTTCGTTGGCTTTCTTTACAAACTATAGTTCCGCAGTTTAACGACAAGAATAAAGAGGGAATAATTGTTGCGCCTCGGTAAGTATGAGTTCGATCTTTCGAATTGCGCACTAATTATGGGGATTTTAAATAGGACTACGGATTCGTTTTTTGACAAAGGCTAATATTTTGCTTTTGATGACTTTATTCAAAAAGCTCAGAGTCTAGTAGATGCTGGGGCAGATATTTTAGATGTTGGAGGCGTAAAGGCGGGGGCTGGTACCGATATCTCTACACAAGAAGAGATTGACCGAGTAGTACCCGCGGTGCAAGCCCTTGTAGAGCGGTTCGACATTCCTGTATCGGTGGACACCTGGAACCCGATCGTACTTTTGGAATCGGCTAAAGTTGGTGCAGTACTTGGCAACGACATCAGTGGATTTGCCAATCGTCAGTACCTTGAGGTTGCAGCTGATCACAACATCGGCGTTGTCGCAACTCATATTCGGCTGGCTCCACGAGTACCAGATCTAAATCCGATCTACGAAGATCTGGTTGTAGACGTACGTAACTTTTTGGTCGAGCGAGCGAAATGGGCGATCGAGTCCGGAGTCGACCCTAGGTCAGTAATAATCGACGCAGGATTGGATTTGGGAAAAACAGCTGTACAATCGTTGGAACTATTGCGAAAGTCAACTCTTTTAACTCAGCTCGGATATCCGGTTCTCCTTTCGGCTTCGAATAAGGACTTCTTGGGATCACATTTAGATCTAGACCTTAGCGAACGCCGTGCCGCGTCAATATCAGCCGCCTTAATAGCCTTTAATGGCGGCGCTCGAATTTTTAGGGTGCATGACGTAAAGGGTCATCGGCGGGCGCTAGACATGATGGCAGAGCTTTCGAGTAGGGTACCGACACATCTAAATCCTGGTTCTCATGTTGAAGAATCACGATGACCGCCGGTTTCGATCAAAGTATTCACATTTACCTAGTAAGAGGCGATAGCCACCGAATTGTAGCTGATGCTGAGGCTGCGTTGGTTCGAGATATTCGAGGTGACGGTGAGGTGGAGCTGGTAGTACTAGATGGGGCAAAGGATACGGCTTCTGCAATTACCAATGCTCTTGGACAGACATACATGTTTGCTGATTACGCAATAGTGTGCTTACGAGAAGCTGATCAATTTGCAACGGACCAAATAGACCCGTTGGCCGACTTTTTGTCCGAAAGTCATGTGCATGGGCTTTTAGAGAACTATTTGATCATTTCGAGTTATCAGGGAGCAATCAACCCTAAATTCAACAAACTCGTCACGAGTATTGGTTCGTTGATTGACTGCCGCTTGACAGATGCTAATTCGCGACGAAGTTTCTTGAATGACGAGTTGTCTAAAGCCACTTTTGTCTTTACCTCTGATGCGGTTGCGCAAATAGAAGCTCATGTAGGCGAGGATGTTTCACTTGTTCGTTCATTGCTTGAGGTATTGCAATCGTCGTTTGATGCCGGTTCCAAGATCAGCCTTGACGACGTTGAACCGTATTTGTATCGTCCGGGTCAGAGACCTTTATACACCCTTACGAACTCTATTGAATCGTGTAAGGCCAACGGCGAGAGTTTTGTTTTGGCTGAACTGGCGATGTTCGTTGGCGACCTGGGTGTTCATCCGCTGGCGATTTATTCGCTGATCTCAAGGAGAATACTTGAAATTGCAGCGATCCAGGCGAACAGCATCAATTCCGACGACGAAGTAAATGCGGCGTTGGCACAATTGGGGTTGAAAAAGAAAAGTCCCTTTGCGGCGAAGAAACTTCGTGAGGCAGCTCAGATACTTGGCTTTGATGGTGTAAAGAAATCACTCGCGTGGTGTGCTGAAGCTGAAGCATCACTTAAAGGTGTTGGAGGTATACCCGATAAATTTGCGCTCGAGCTCCTCGTTGCGCGACTCTCAAATTTATTTTCTCGTAAAAGATCTTCCTCGCGACCGATTGCTTCCCGACGCTAGTTCGTTCGCGTGCTATTTGTAGCGCGGACGTGTTATCTTGTCATCGCACATAATCTGACGTCGGGCAAAAACCATCCTTGATCAGTTTTGAAATAAAAGGTTCAGCGTTATGTGAGTTTGGCCTCCAAAATAAATGTTGAGGATGATTTGGTAATGATAAGCAAGAGTAGTACACCAGAAATAGGTCATAAAAAATATAGGAGAGTGTGAAAAGCTTTTAATTGAGGGCTTGACCGTTGGAGAAGTCACCCGTAGGTGTGTGATCACAGAAACTAAAACTATCGCTTCTAAAATACTTATGGCTGTATGAGGGCTAACGCTTTAGTTTGTGTCAAGGAACTTGATCGAGATTTTTTGTCTTTGAAGCATTAGGTTTTGAGATTTGCGCGTGATCGAAGACTCATAACAGGCACGATAAGTAGATTCACCCGGGTATCGAGGGTTATCTCGCAACTGTGTGAAAGCAACCTCGCTTGATTCTTGTTGCTTCGGAACGTCAAAAGTCCACTATTTTGCGTGTTGTTGCCGATGTCCGTAGTTAAATGAACGGCGAAGTGCTTTTACACGGAGAGTAGCCGGAGGCTGCACGGCTCAACGATTCATAAATTATTGCTAGTTATCTTGTGAAAATGGTTTTACCATGGTAGGGAATACCATGGTAAGATTCAAGCATGAAGGTAGACAAACTTAGTATTTCTTTTGATCCGAGCCTAGGGGATGCGGTGCGAAGCGCCGCGAAACAAACTGGACGGGGGTTGTCAGGTTGGTTGGCCGACGCAGCGGCCGCAAAATTGAGAACTGACGCATTAGCTGAATTTCTTGAGAATTGGGAGGCTGAGCACGGAGCTATTAGTAAAGAAGAACTTCTAGCGGCGACACGTCAACTTGGTTTGATGGCTCCTAATACGGATATCTATTCTCCATGACAGCAATGATCCTCGATGCTGGCGCGCTCTTAGCGATTAATTCCGATGATCGAGCGATGATTGCAAAAATGAAAGTGGCTCAGCAATCTGGTATGGAACTTCGCACGACTGGAATAATCGTCGCGCAAGTATGGCGAGATTCCAACGGCAGGCAGGTGAACCTGGCGCGAATATTAAATGCTATTGACGTATGGCCTGTGGACTTGAGACTGGGACGTCTTGGCGGTGTTTTACTTGGTAAAGCTTGCCTTTCTGATCCAGCTGATGCAACAGTGGTTGCCATTGCTGAAACTGGTGACCGCATTGTGACAAGCGATCCAATTGATGTTGGGACGTTGGTCGCTGTTAGTGGCCGTACTGTAATCGTCGTTCCGTGTTAGAGAGGATAATTTACGCTATTTCCGTTTTTAGTAGCCCGATATTCACGCCCACTTGAAGCACTGGTGTCGGAGATCGTCTTACGTATTGAGCTTGGCTGTGACCTTTGAATCAAGTTTGCTAGCGCAGATATTTTGGAATTCCCAAAATGCAGTAAATTCTCCTTTGCGGGCGCGCATACGATTCCTTGCTGAGTAAAAATGTTTTTGGATTGCTAGCGTAGCTTTTCTTGGACGAATGGCCACCTCTCAAAGTCACCGCGCTTTTGAGATTGTGGCGTCGCGCTTGGATGCATGGGAAAATGGCGAGCCGGTAGCAAAGGATTTGATTTAACTCGTTGGATGTGCAGATCAAGCAACCGCGGCGAAAGTTCGACCGGATGCCTGCACGTCATCGAGATCAATTCGCCTGGATGTTTTTTGCAATCCTTCATAAGCGGATAGTCGACGAATGGTCGGATCATGCCATGATCTCGGATGCGGTGTTGGCTTTGCGAATTTCTGATAAAGCTGTCATTGTTTAGGTAGAGGTCAACGTTGGCCCAAAATCTTGTTTTGTGATAGCTGTAAACCAAACCAAGCTTGCCATGATTCCAAGAACTAAAACCAACAAAACTGTGCGTTGTTCCAGCATGCAACCTCCATGATCATATAAGTGCATTTCTCAATGGCCGTTGACCCCAACCGCCGTCTCGAGCTATTTTTCAATGTTTTTTACTTGCGGCCACAAAGGGTTCGATCGCACATTTCAACAAAGGAGCGAACCTGTCCAGTGTCAGTTCTGCAGTCTTGCGTATCGATGAGCATAATGTTGGTAGAGATCGAAAATACTCTGGGCCTAGCTGGCTTGCGAAAAAAGCACAAATCTCTTCTACTTTCGACATAATGCGGGCTATTCCAGTCCGCATTAGGAGTGCCACAATGGGGCGGTCGTTTCAATGTTCGAGTTGCAAAAGGTGCATGGTGCGACTCTGACAATCTAAAGCTCTATAGATCGCCAGAACTATTCGACTTTGGACATCCCGTTAATTCGGTAACTTGGTTGGCAAGCGAACTGCATATTTTGAACCCAAAATAGATAACAACTCTTGGTTATCGTGTCACCGGTGGAGATGATTTTACGTCACTAACAATCTGAGCTGTAAGCGACTTCAGTTTTGTTTCGTATCGTTTGATATTTGCTTCCTTTACGTGTTCGTATCCTCGAACCAAGTCTGGTGTCGTAATTATCGCCAACACCTCTATAGCTTGATTTTCAGAGGCAATTTCAAGGGTCTCTATCACTGTTTTGGTGTAGATTTCGCTAGCGTTTGCTTCCCAACGTCTGAGTTTGCTATATCCAAATATGTCGAGTGGTCCACCCCTTAGAACTTTCATTGCTCGCAAAAACTTCATGCTTGGGTTTGCACTTCGCCGTAGGGCAATTTTATTTTTCAAGCCCAACGACCTCAGAGTCGGTGGGTGGAGCAACATTGCGAACTTGGTGTCTTTGGGGCTTTGTTCGTACCAGTCCAAATGAAGCCTGGCAACTTCGTACTCATCCTTGTAGGCCATAAGTTTATACAAGTGCCTAGCGAATTGTTGAACAATTTCATTAGGATCAGTGAAGCGCTTCGCAGCTATATCTGACACCTGTCTTATCCGAACTAAGAATTTTTTCGCGTACGAATCATTTTGATAGGCTCTGAGTTGTTCAACTAACTGGACCAAAAGCTCTTTAGATTTACCTTCACTTAACCAATATTTGGCCACCAAGTCGCTACTGGGTTGTGACGTTGGTAACGGTTGCGTATCTGGACCTAGCATGTTGTCGATTATCTCGGGGTGTACGACGCTTAGTCGACCCCAAGAAAAGGCGTCGAGATTCTCCTGAATGCCAACGCCATTCATCCTAAAAGCTTCACTAATCGAACGGAGGGTAATTGGAATTAGGCCAAGCTGCCATGCGGCGCCCAATAAAATTACATTTGCTTGGATTTGATCATTAAAAACGGCTTGTGAAAGGCTTTGAGCGCCAAGATAAAAGTTTTTCTCAGCGTTTGTAAATTTAGCAATTGTGTCAAGAGCGACTTTCACGTCGGGTGCCGCGTGATTTACGTCAGTGACTTGAGCACCATTGGGAATCGCGTCAAGAGATACTATTGCCACTGTTTTTTGTGGATCAGCTACGCGCAGGTTCTTTTGGGAAGCGGTGCCAAAGAGGTCGAATCCGATAATTACGTCTGCGTTACCAGCTGGAATAGGCGCACTTCCTATATCCTCATCGTCTGAAATGTGAATATCTGAGATGACCGGACCGGCTTTTTGTGAAAGGCCGGTTTGATCAAGACCACGCGAAAACTTGTTGTCCAAAAGTGTTGCGACTTCAAGTATTGCGGCGACGGTTACAACCCCCGTTCCACCTATTCCAATAAGGCGAACAGATGTTCCCTTCGGGTCGACGCGTAACACGGGTTCTTCGAGAATGATCTCTGGCAAAAC
>JAJYGT010000118.1 GCA_021785005.1 Actinomycetes bacterium | reverse complement strand
ATAGACAAGGGACTAAGACCGCATCTCGAAGATCGAAAAAACTTAGATCAGGTCGCCGAATTGGAACGGTACCTAGGCTGGTAATGGCGCTTTTTTTAGTCACGTCAGGTGTGTTAGGACTAGTGGTAATTCAACTGACACAGATATTTGAACAGCACAGCATAGAGTTGTCACGCCAAGTACTTGTCGATGAAATATCTGAGTACCAAAGGGCAATCGCACAGTCGGGGAAAACCAAGAGTTTATTTGCCAGTTCGTCAAGCTATTTAGCCGTACACCAGGTGAACTCGCTACGAAGCCTGATTATTTACTTTAAAGGAAGTCCTATTTTGGGTACGCAGGGGTCAAGGGGTGTTTTGGAGTCACCTACTGTTAGGAGATGGATTGCGGTACCTCCCCAGGCTACGACGATCGCGCGATTTGATGTTGGTCAGGTGCCGTATATGGCGTTAGCAACGCCCATAATGGCAGGTAAGAGCGAAGTCGGAATCTTTATCGCAAGCTCCAAACTCAGTGAGGAACTAAGCCAAAGCCAACAAGTTCTTCATTTGGCATTGCTTGAAGCTGGAATTGCACTTTTGTTCTCGATGGGTAGTGGGTATTTTCTCCTTCGAAGGGTTATGCATACAGTAGGAGGAATTACCAGTGCAGCTATTGACATTGCAGACGGGGATTTAAGCCGCCGGATTGATTATCGCGGGGCAAATGATGAAGTTGGTACCCTGGCGAAAACTTTCGATCATATGTTGAATCGCCTAGAAGAAATGATGGACGCACAAAAGAGACTGCTTTCGGATGTTTCGCATCAGCTAAGAACTCCATTGACGATAATGAAAGGGAACCTTGAGCTTATGCAAAGGTCCCAGCAAGTTATGTCTGATGAAAACAAAGAGAGCATGACCTATGCCTTAGAAGAGATTGTTTACATGAGTCATTTGATTGATCAACTTTTGCTGTTGGGAAGAACCATGGAGCGAGACTTTATTGTCTTGGGACAGGTAGATCTAAGGGCGTTCATGGCTGACATTTTTGCAGCAGGGTCTGTTATGGCACGGCGGAACTGGATTTATATAGAACCACCCGATTTGGTGGTAATGATCGACGCTACAAAATTACGGGGAGCTGTTTTGAATCTGGTAGAAAACGCAGTTAAGGTTACCCAGGAATCTGACACCATTGAGATTTCTGCCGTGACCGAGGGTTCGTTGTTGCGCATTTCAATTAGTGACTCTGGACCTGGCGTCCCTGCGGGGCTTGAGGACCAAATATTTGAGAGATTTAAAAGGGGTAGTCAGCCGTACCAAAAAGGTGCGGGTCTTGGTCTTTCAATTGTGGACGCCGTTGCACAGGCACACGACGGATGCGCGGCGGTGGACAGATCGATTTATGGCGGGGCTAAGTTTTCGATTTTGCTGCCATTGCGCATAGTGCATGCATTGGGTGACTGATGGCCGTAAGTGAGATTTTTCGAGTTTGAGCGAAAGGTGTATTCGTGAATATTGTCATCGTAGAAGACGATCCCAAGATAGCTAGTTTTTTATCTCGAGGGCTACGCGCGGAGGGTTATGCAACTACCATGATCCAAGACGGGGAGGCAGCATCAAAGGTCGTGCCTTTAATGCAAGATGATGTGGACTTGGTACTTTTGGATCTTGGATTACCCGGAAAAGACGGAAAGTCAGTGCTTGCTCATTGGCGATCGGAAAAATTCACGAAGCCAGTTATCATACTAACGGCGCGCGACGAAGTGACGGAGAAGATCAAGGGACTAAACGCGGGCGCTACGGATTATGTAACCAAGCCATTTTCATTTGACGAATTGCTTGCACGTATTCGTGCTGCACTAAGAAGCTTTGACAATACTTCGTTGACTCGGCTCGACGCTGCGGACGTGACATTTGATTTGATGACAAAAGTTGCTTTTCGAGGTGGTGTGCGTATAGAGTTAGCCCAACGGGAGTGGGCACTGCTGGAGTTGTTTATGAGGAGCCCCCATCAAGTTCTATCTCGTATCCAAATTCTTAACCACGTCTGGGATTATTCCTTTGATCCAGGCTCTAATATCGTGGATGTTTACATCGGGTATTTGAGAAAAAAGATCAACATCAAGGGCCACGAGCCGTTGATTCAAACCGTACGTGGAGCTGGATATCGCTTTATTCCGCCATCGTCAAAATGGTAAATTCGTACCAAGGTCGCAATGTTGGATAGTTCTAGATTACGAATTGGCGTATCCGATTATTTCATCTACTTGTGAGACTCTACTGGCGTCTATTTCCTGGGCAATTCGTTCGTCTTCAGCGATCACATTGTCGATATCGACGCTTGAAAACCCGAGAACGCCGATTTTATCAAGCGCGTTTTGCATAGTTGAGCCAAAGAGTCCGACATCTTTTAGGACTGGCACAATTCTGGTAAACAGAAGGCGACGGAAAGTAAGTTGCATCTCGGATCCCTCAACCCACTTAACGCATTCTTGGGTATTCATGCCCAGTGTTTCCCACACTTCGTGTCCCAAGAAACGATCTCGCATTAAAAAGCACGCCTCCGCACAAAATTCTTCGCGTTCGTTTCGTTCTGATGAGCTAAGTTCTGGATAATAGTCTTTTAATGCGTTGCGTCCGAACGACACATGTCGTGCCTCGTCTTGCATCACGTATGAAGTTATCGTACGTGCAAGGGTACTGCCAGTGAGGCTTCGTATCAATCCAAATGCCGCCAGTGCTAAACCTTCAATAAGCACTTGCATGCCTAAGTATGTCATATCCCAACGGGAATCGCTCACAATGTCGTCAAGGAGGGCTTTTAGGCTTGGGTTAATCGGATATGCAAGACCAAGCTTATTCAGATAGGTCGTATAAACTTCAACGTGCCTTGCCTCGTCCATTACCTGGGTTGCCGCATAGAATTTTGAATCAATGTCGGGCACATTTTGAACAATTTTTGCCGCACAAATAAGTGCGCCTTGTTCGCCGTGGAGAAACTGTGAGAACTGCCAGGCGCCAAGGTGGAGTCGAAGTTCAGATCTGCGAGACTCGTCTAATTCTTCCCACATTGCCGATCCCCAAATGGGAAGGTAGTAGTCATCTGTCTCGAGCGGGTTGTTTCGATCAATTGTTTGATCCCAATCAATTCGAATTTTCGCGTCCCATTGGCGTCGTTTACCTTTGTCGTAAAGATTGAGCATCTTTTCTCGACCAGAGTCGTAGTCCCAGGTGAAATGCACCTCGCCAGTATTGTCTCGTGGTTTCCAACCGGTTAAATCGGTCGGCAAAACGTAGTGTTTGCTAGTCAATTTATTTTCCCCCGAGCCTCACCATATCACCCAAGAATCCGTTGCAACGAGAAATAGGCGAGTAATCATTTACCCGATAGTGAAATTGCGTCCGAGAACCACTTTTGGTCGGATTAGAAGGTTGGATATGCTATTCGGTCGGACCAAGGTTCTCTAAGTCGTCCTCGGATGCATCCAGACAAAGATGGTCGATATCATTAAAGTTGCATTTTGCGTCGGAAACGTTGGCAAGAATGAGAGACAAAAGTACTCCAAAAAGCTCTAGCGGTTTCCAGCGATAATCAGAATTGGTCAAAACGATATCGAGTCCCGAAATCGGAAACCCTGCTCTAGGTGAAGCCAAAGCCAGTACATCTCCGGTTCGATTGATCAAATGGTAACCGGTCGGTCCGTCCCCGTGGATGACTACGTTAGTTTTGCTATCGTCGTTGACAACGGCTAGGAATCTTTTGGACGAATCTTCCAAGGATGGACCACACCTAACGACGACCGTTGCCAAGCGATTTAGGTCTTGGTCAAGTAGTGCCACTGTGTATTTCGATTCGCGACGTATTGCCAGCATAGAAACCTGCGGCTTTTGTGCAGTAATAACGTATAGGCGCCAGATTCCGTCTTCGATACGTGCCTCAGCGAGGTTTACAATTGGAGTGCGCCATAGGAAAGTGGTTGACCCGGGCACCAATTCGAAGGTACACGGTGCATTATATATTTGACCACAATACGCGCATTCGATTGAACTGTTTGGCGCAGGTAGTCCACAGGCTACACAAAATATCACATATAAGTTATCGGAGAAATGAGCTAGAGGCTTGACACTTGGTTTAGGCGATCAATGAGCGCTCGCAGCTCTCCGTGGGAGACGCGATCGAACCTAAGCGCGAGTCTGTCCAGCTCCAGACCATCTTTTTCGCCCTTTTCCGCGCTGGTGATCGGAATGGCTTCAATTTTTCCCGAATGGCAAATTTTCCCAAAATCGCGATTGATTGACTTTAATTCGGACGGGCTTGGACCCTTCTTCACACGTATCACGAGAAGGTCGCCTACGGAACGACTTGAGTGGTAGTTGCGGTAGAAATTGCTGAACTCGTCTAGTGCTTTGTCTTCATCTTTGGTTATGATAAAGAGTCTGCGGTCAGCCTCTGATACCAGGCCAGTGTCGAATAACCTGCGGTCAACGTACTCTAGCCAATCTTCCCAATAGTTAGTTTCGGGAGATTCGTAAAAAACGATTGGAGCTGGTTGGGCTTTTCCGGTTTGGATTAGAGTGAGGAGTTCAAATGCTTCATCTAGTGTTCCAAAGCCTCCAGGCAAGACCAGAAAGGCATCGGACTCTTTGATGAAGATCAGTTTTCGGGTAAAGAAATATTTCATCTCCACCAATTTGGGATCTTGTTGAATAAAAAGATTTGCCCCTTGCTCGAACGGGAGCTTGATATTTACGCCAAAAGAGTTTTCGCGACCGGCGCCCTCGATGCCTGCCGCCATAATTCCGGGGCCAGCACCTGTTATTATCATCCAATCTAATTTGGTCATTGCCTTGGCGATCGAAACGGTGGCTTGGTAATTCGGATCGTCTTCGACAGTGCGGGCGGACCCAAAAATGGTCAATTTACGCACAGCTCGATAAGGGTAGAAGGTTTGGAATGCCTCGTGCAGTTCGGCCAATGCGCTAGATGCTATTTTGATGTCGAGTCTATCGGTGGTGGTTTCCGCAAAGTTAATGCATACAGACAACAACTGGAATAAGAGATCCCGATTTTTTTTCGTTCCAAGTTTGTCAAGAATTTGGTTAATGTCGTCTTGTAGAGAATGTGATTCTTGGTCGGTGTCTTTAAATCGGGGATCTTGCTTCACTGTTGTTCTCTCGCAGAAATTGTCCAATTCAAAAAACGATGTTTCGACTTGGTTTTGAATTGGATTTCGTCATTTATAGTTTGTCACTGTCTAATCTATTGTACGAACATAAGCGTTAGACGCCTTAGTCCAAAACATATTGCTACCTCATGATTAGTGTTCCTTTTAAAATTTCAGGGCAAGACCTTTCAACGGGATTCAAAGATCTGATTAAGGTCATAGAACCAACACTCCACGAGTTCGAGATTCAGTTCCCACATAGAGTCGGTAGGCAATATACATGGTATACAACTCAAGGGTTGTTAGGATTCGCCAAACAGGGTGTCGCCATCACCGAGGATCTAACCAAAGTAACAGAATTAGTGGTCGCAAGACTTAGGAACAACTGGTCGAAAGATTCAAAAATGCGTGGTAACAAGATTTCGGAATAGGTGGTCGAAAGATCTGGATTAGTCATTGGTTAGATAACGTCCCAGAGTTGTCAGAAACCGAACCCAAGTGGTGGCTGCGTACCGAATTGTTTACAGCAGCTTACGGATCCATCCTTTCCAATCACACGCATTTCCAACGATCAAGATGGCACTATATGTGTCAGTATTATTAAACAATGTTTGGACACGTACTTCCGGCGATTATTTGGTAGTGGGAAAAAAGGGATGGACTTAACATCATGAAAGTAGTTGGTCTCGATCACGTGCAACTAGCCATGCCCGCGGGTGCTGAAGAAAAGGCTCGTGCTTTCTATGGGGCGATCCTGGGTTTGGGGGAGATCTTGAAACCAACCGAAACTGTATCGCGCGGAGGTGTATGGTTTCGGTGCGGAAGCTTGCAGCTTCACCTCGGCGTAGAGCCGGACTTTCGTCCCGCAAAGAAAGCACATCCGGCACTAGCAGTTAAAGGATACGCCGATCTGTTGGAAATGCTTGTAACGGCCGGGTATGAGGTGCTTGAGGACACGTCGCTTCGAACCGTTACTCGATGTTTCACGTTCGATCCATTTGGCAATCGAATTGAACTCATTTCAACCGATGATACCCTCTGACCCAGACTTCGAGTCCGATGGTTTATCCCTATGGTATGTTTCAGGGCAGAGTGCGGCGCATGTGGAAAATTAGGGATTAAGGCATGGCTCGGTATTGCGCAGAAGTACTTTGGCTTCGTGGTGAGTAAGATTTCCTCGACAACCGATACAGCATAAGCCACATACTTCGCTTTGATGGTGGCGTGGAAGTATCAGGCTCTTCGTCACCACATGTTGTACCTACTCCTATGTCGGACGAAGCGGCAGTCGATCCAGAAGAAGCATTTGTTTTGGCCCTTGCGCGCTGCCACATGCTTTGGTTTCTTACCATTGCAGCGAAGCGCCACTTCTGCGTCGATCGCTATTTCGATGCCGCGACCGGAATCATGGGAACGAATGGGGAAGGGCAAATGGCCATGTCTGAGGTCACACTCAAGCCCGAAGTTAAGTTCTTTGGTGAACGAATTCCAAGTAAAGAACAAATCGACCAAATGCACCTCGAGGCGCATGAAGAGTGCTTTATTGCAAATTCAGTGAAGACCGATGTGCGTTGTGAGCCGGTATATATTGCTCTTTAATACTTTCATCGACCGGACGTCAAAAAGCTGCACCATTTGACGTTGAGTGATCTACCACCTAAGCGTTTTAAAAGGAGGCCGTAATGAGTAATACAATTAATTGAAATTCCTTTAAAGAAGTCGGCTTGAACATCGACCGCCAGATTGTTAACCTTGTGCCTGGACATGCGAGCAACTTGAGCATCAGCACCGTAGAGCATCATGAAACCGCCGAAGACGGATATCGTAAAAAGATGATGGATGATGGGCAGTCAATATGCGGCACGCCTGCTTCGCGCACGTCTCTATCAGTTGCCACCCAGTTTGGATCTCGTCACCAAAGACTCTCTCGACGGACCGCTTCCTCAACCAGCCCCTCGTTGACAACTGTACCGATAACTTAGCAAACTTTTTCGGATATTTGTGTAACAAGATTCCACAGGGAAAAAGTTTGGTTGCATGCGGTCCTGCATTGACAAGCACGCGAATTCCTAAGTGGAGTATTGCGCTTTACCTCAGTTGTAACTCGGAGAACGACCGCCAGAATAGCTCGCTTTGTCAAGACTGGAAGAGCCGCAAGTCGAGAGGCATCAGTCCCACATCAATAAGGTGGTTATTCCTGCACTTGTTTTGAGCAAGACAATTTCGGTGCAGGTGTTGGGTTCGAACCCGCTACTTTTAGACGGCAAGTTATATCTTTAGGCTTCCTTATCCAAGCGATTGTTCTAGCAGATACTATGTATTGCCTCGTCATTGCACATGTATAGAGTTTTAAAACTACCTGGCGGTAGGGTCTAAAGCCATGATAATCCAATGACAACGTTCTTTCTTTGTTTCCTGGATAAAACGGGCGGGAATGGATAAGGAAATGATATTGAGAAGGTAATAACCAGACTTATCCGTGATCCCTTATCGGCGAGATAGCGGAAATACGACAACGGCTAGATTTCAGCGGTGGGTCGCAAGGATGGTATAGCTTGCGCGACGCTAAAATCCGGCTCTAGACTCACGGCATCATTTAAAATTTGGTACGGACAACGCTCGATGTTTCGGCGTATTCACTAAATGTGCCTTGCTCGAAAAACGCTCATACTTTGAAGTGGAAAAATGTCTCTTTGCTGCTCGTATTCGCTGTCGACGTAGGGAACTTTACCCCTTGGGATTCGAAGTCATTGGGGGGATCCAGTGCGCCACGACGGAATGTACTACGTCAGAGCAGACTAGTTTGGGATCTCTAAATAGCTTGCTCAAGACTAAGTTAGCATCGGTTAAGCACTGTGCAAAGCCACCTATAAGTCAGAGAAGCAACTCACAGATGGTATCAACAAGAAAACACACGATGGTATTTTTGCGCTTGATGTGACACTAAATTATTTAACGCGTTACTTAGATCTAATGTGTTTGGCCGTTCGTTTTTGGTCTATATAAGAAACGCGTTGAACTTCAATCCTTGAAGTTCGGTCATCATGTTGGAAATTGCGTGGTCATATATTCGGTACTGCGGAAGCGTGTTAGCCCCGCTTGGTTGTGCAACTTGAAGGAATCGGGACCGATCCTGAGCTTTGGAGTTACAGTTTTTTATGACGTGACGAAGCACTGGCGTTTTGCAGATCGACATAAATTTCGTCCACGTCTCGTATTTTCGGTCATCTCGATCACATCGGTCGCATTGTTGGACTATGGTGTTTGACCCAGATCCCTGTGCTCAGCTTCGTCCGCATCCCCAAAGACAAGTCGCACTACGATAGTTGAGGATCTAGGTACAATGGTGCCACACGAGATATTCTGTTGTGCAACGGAGCCCATGCCTCGTGATGAAGGGTGCGCACCGGCGGTTGTTATTTTGACCCCGACATGAAAACATATCTCTCGTGCTTCGGACATTGATTTCCCCACCAAGTCTGGCACTCGCACCGATTTAGGGATTCTGGCTCTTGGGTGACACCCATCAAGAAGAGAATCAACGAAGCCCAATAGAGCATCACCTACAGCCGAACTACTCAGATTATCAGAGAACCATCCCATAGATAATTATTCATACTCCAAACATTAATACCCTAGGGCGTAACACCCTCCGAAATATGAAATATTGGCAACACTAGAAATCGGCTGATCGCACATCACCACGGAGTTTGAAGGGTTTGATGTATGACCCCGGTAGTTGAATCTATAGACATTCGAAACACTTGCGAACCAATTAGAGTAGTCAGACGACTGATTTCCATTGAACCACTGAGTGTTACCGTTTGCGCCAAAGATTGGACTTTGACAAACACTACCTTCGGTAGCCCAGAAGTAGTTGTAAATCGTTCCATTTACATGGAGAAACGTTTCGAATGCGCTTTTCCTAACGTAGCGCGAGAGGAGTTGCGAAGACGGGAGAGCAAATTCGTGAATAGGCAGGCTGCTCGATCCCTGTACAGCCTTGAACCAGTGAATAGATCCATCAATTGCACCGTACGCTCCACTTTGGATCGCGGAGGAAACCTGGCCGCGAACTTCTGCTGGCAGCTGATTAAGCGAGGTGGCGACACCGCTTTGGTAGCTCGAAGCATTACTCACGACGGTTGAGGCAGTTAAAGTTTGCGCTTGCGCGACTACAGAGCTCGCACCGAGATAAACACCTGTAATTAAAAGGACAGACACTGCACGATAAAAAGTCCTCGTGAGTTTACCGCTTTCGATTTTACCTCGGACGATAGATCCTCATTGGTGTCTAGGACAACTTCTAGCACTAACTAAACCGTAGGTGCAATTCGTTTGCTCGTCAAGGAATCTATTATGATTTCTTAAGGTCCACAAGAATAACTAGACACAAACAATTAACTAAACTTCCGCGACCAATAGATTGAGGATCCCAAGTTTTACAATTCGGTGAAATCTACCAATCGGATCTTCTAATCCAATGATAAACGTTCGGACTAAAATGCTAAATTGGAAAATTAGTGTGCGATTCCACTTTGTAGCCACTAGCAGAGTGCGCATGTTGCAGATTCCTAGATGGCAAATGTGTCAGTTCGCTGATGTGGTACCCCATATAGCGTTGTTCGTTGCACAAGTGGTCTGTTTGCCCAAGCGGCTATTTTCTCCAAATCTAGGATGTCTAGGTTCTGTCCATGGTCGGCACCTGCTGCTCTTGAGATGTTTTCCTCGCCCAAAGTTCCTCCTAGATCATTTGCTCCAGCTTTTAGGATTGCACTGGATCCCTCTAACCCCATTTTTACCCACGAGACCTGTATGTTTTTGACCAAATCCTGGTAAACCAAGCGTGCAACCGCGTGCATCAAGAGTGCCTCTCTAAAAGTGGGACCCTTTCTTGCTTTGCCTTGTAAGTAAATTGGGGAGGCCATATGAACGAATGGAAGCGGAACGAATTCTGTGAATCCTCCCGAGTGTTTTTGGAGGTCGCGCGTCTTGATCAAATGTCGTGCCCATGAAATGGGCTTTTCGATACTTCCAAACATGATCGTAATGTTGGATTTAAGTCCGACCGCATGCGCGTGCCTATGCACGTCTAGCCAGGTCTGGCTATCTATTTTGTCTGGACAAAGTTCCGCGCGGATATCGTCGTCCAAAATCTCGGCTGCCGTGCCCGGCAGTGTGTTGAGACCAGCTTCTTTTAGGAGCAAGAGATACGCGGCGAGCTCTAGTTTTTCGCGCCTTGCTCCTTCGAAAATCTCTAACGCGCTAAAGCCATGAATGTGAATATTAGGAGCGACTTCACGAACGCAGCGGATCACATCAAGGTAAAAGCTGCCGTTAAAGGACGGGTGTATTCCGCCTTGGAGGCAAACTTCGGTCGCACCGAAAGCAAGTGCATCTGTTACTTTGGATTGAATTTGCTCCAGACTCAAAAGATACGGGTTGCCTCGTAGGTTTAGCGATAGTGGACCCTTTGAGAATGCGCAGAATTTGCATTTGAAGGTGCAAATATTCGTATAGTTTATGTTTCTGTTTTTGACAAAAGTAATGTTGTCGCCAGCTATTGTTTTACGCAAGTCGTTGGCTAATTGTGTGATCTTGGCTATGTCTTGGCCACGTGCTGAGAAAAGGATTTCGACCTGTTCGGTGTCTAGCTCTTGTCCCATCTCGATTCCGCGCAAGACCTCGTCGATTCCAGTTGTTCGATGCTGTTGAGTGACAAGCCTATGGTTCGACGAATCTTGCATTTTAATTGGTTGGATATTGACTTTGGTTTTAGATCCGCTAGTCCAGGAATTCTCTCTTGCGTAACCTAGTGAGTCGGTGTGGTTTAGTAATGCCTTCGACGTCATTTGTGAGAGCCACTTTTCGGGTTGTCTTACCCATTCTGGATGAATTGCCAACCGTGGCACCAAGGAAAATTCGAGATCCTCAAGTTCATTCGATAAGGCTTCTAAGTTTGGCCACGGTCTTTCGGGATTTACATGGTCGATCGTAATCGGGGAAATTCCACCAAGGTCGTCAATACCTGCCTCGACAAGTGAACGTAGATCACTAGTTAAATTTGGGGGAGCTTGTAGATGGACAGAAGTCGGGAGTATGATCCGTGCTAACGCGATCGAACGAAGATAGGTCTCTGGGTCACAAGCGGGATAGGCATGAAGTCGAGTGGCTTTTTTGGGCAGAAAGTTCTGTACTATGACCTCTTGGATGTGGCCGTAGTCTTCATGGATTTGAGCGATTTTCTCTAACGCTGTGATTCGCTCGGATTCACTATCTCCGATGCCAACAAGTATTCCAGTAGTAAATGGAATTCGAAGCTCTCCGGCAGCACGTAGAGTCCTCAGCCGTTTCGCAACGTCTTTGTCGGGTGCTCCGATATGGCAAACGAGATTGTTGTTGATGGATTCGAGCATCATCCCCTGGCTGACAGAGACTTCTCTAAGCAGCGCAAGTTCGTCGCCTTCTAATGCGCCCGCGTTGATATGGGGTAAGAGACCTAGCTCGTCCAGGGTGAATTTTGAGCACTGGTAAAGATATTCTACGGTGGATTGAACGCCCAGTTCTGCGAGTGCGTCTCTAGCGGCGCGCCACTTGAGTTCTGGACGTTCACCTAGGGTGAAAAGAGCTTCATGACAATTAGCGCTTGATCCTGCATCAGCTATTGCTTTGATCTCTTGTCGAGTCAGATAAGCCTGGGCTTGATCTTGTGGACGTTTGACAAACGTGCAATAACCGCAAGAGTTCCTACACAATTTTGTAAGAGGTAAGAACACCTTAGGTGAGTAGGTGATCACATTGCCAAAACGCTCATCGCGTATTTTTGAGGCAAGTGCAGTTAGCTCCGGTGTCGAAAGTCGTGTTAGTTCACTTCCCATTTATCCAACCTTAGGCCCTTGGCAACGTTGGTTGACGGTTTTTTTGTGCATAGGGCTATTTTGGGGTTACCTACGGTTAGATAGCCCTGTGGGTAAGCGACCACGCTTCAAGCCCGTGTTTCATTCATGCCCTGTGAAGCAGATCGGTCTATCAGCACGATTAGACGTTTCGGATCCAGCCTGCCGGCCGGAAACTCGTCGGGGTTTTTAAAAACCTTGGCTAGTACAGCGCCTTTTTCTTTGGTGGTGACGCTCAACACCACTAGATCTGAACGGTTGATGAAATCAAGCGTCATAGAAATTCTGATATGTGGGTTCAGGCCAGTTAGATCCTTTGAGATTTGGCAATTAGAAAAATGGAACCCCAGGTCACTCAGGTTCGGAAATAATGAAGCAATATGTCCATCTGGTCCTAATCCAAGATGAACAAAGCGCGGAGTGCTGGCTTTTTCTAAAACCTTGTCGTAGCTGGAGACAATTTTTGCTAACCCAGCCAAAGCTTGTTCATCGGCTGTTTGATCTTCTTCAAAGTTCTCATGCGTTAGCGTTTCTAAGGTCTTAGCGTGACCGAACGCGGGCGAGAAAAACCCGACTTGTTGCCAGGGTTCGTCGCGCGTCGTTGCGAATAGCAGTGATTCGATTAGTGCAGTATTTGACGCCTGATTGCGCACCGGAACGAGACGTTCATCTCCTAGGTAAACGTCAATTGGATGATCTCGAGCGCCCAGGCCAGGTAATTGAGGCGCGAGAATTGGATAGCATAAGGTCGCTTGTGAGCCCCCAGTTGCCATGAACGACGAACGGCCCGATCCAAAATCGTTATGGAAACTCTTGTAGATTTCGCAAAATTCATTCGGCAGATCGTCAGATATAACGAGCTCTAAATTGTTCATTTATGCCTGTAA
The DNA here is from genome assembly GCA_021785005.1 of Actinomycetes bacterium. GTDB lineage: Bacteria > Actinomycetota > Acidimicrobiia > Acidimicrobiales > Acidimicrobiaceae > Acidithrix. The sequence goes on along the minus strand of JAJYGT010000118.1, from coordinate 15,501 downwards.
CCTTTCTACCAACTAGGAACTCACATCGAGACAATTTCCTTTAGCGAAATTGCCAGATGCTATGGTTCCCAAATTTAGTGCCATTTTGGGCTATTATGTAACACGTTCTAAAATAGTTACGCTTGTGCCGCGCACCTTCTTGAAGCTGGCGTGGAAGTTGCTGTGTCGAGAGGCGGGCTGGCGGTTGTGTGCCGGTCGCCACTGTTTGATAGTGCTCATCGCTGCGATCTGCGATGCGCCTTGGGATTGCCCACCGGAAAGAGCGTTTCTTGTCGACACGGCGATTTAATTAATGTTGGTGGCAACAAATTATTGCGCCTGAGTGCATCTTGTTGGTTTGTCTTGTTGTGCGGGAGCCTCTCAGCTCGGGTGAAGACCTGGAGATCTTTCATCGCCGTGGGACGCGAGGTACTTTCGGTAGTAGAAAAACCCCGGCGGCAGGCCAATTAAGAGGTTGACAACCCGATACACCGTGGTTACAGCAAACGCCAAAGTGAAATCAACTCCCAAGGCGACCAAGGTGCCGGCCATGCCAAGTTCGAAGACGCCGGTACTGAAAAAGACTCCGCCAAAGATACTCGCGATGTTTGCAAAGAGATAAGCTATCACCACGATACCAGGGTTCAAAACGTTGCCAAATGCCAGAAAAACCATGTAAGGCGTGGTTAGTTCAACCGCGATGTACAGGATCGACCAAACAAAGGGCGCCACCATCTTTTTCTTGTTGGCGACCATAGTGTGATAAGCGTGGTAGAACTGATCAATGAAACGCCATACCGACTCTTTTTTTGCTGGCTTGATTATCCTTTCGAACCGTCGCAGCAGCCAAGCGACCACACGGCGAAGCATGTTTTCGCGCTGGATCAGTGCCACGAGTGCGAATGCCCCTATGGTGATTGCTAGCGCAGAACCTTCGGTTATGCCTACTATTGAGTGTTTGTGCTCAATGCCAAAGCCATAAAGTAGCCCAAGTCCCACCGGCATCATCAACAACACCGAGAGTGCACTAAGCGCATATCGCATCAGTTGCACTAACACACTCACCCCGCGGGGGACCTCAGGGGAGAGTACTTGTGATAGAAATCCCGCGCCGGCTAGGCCCGCAGAGGGAAGCACATAGTTAACGAAGTTCGTCGCTAGCGCGCCCTCGAAGAGTCGAATGGTCCCAAGGTCATAAGAGAAGACCCGCAGAATTGCGCGATAATAAAGAGCGTTGAGCCAGTAGCTACCGATCTGCACCACCAACAGTACTGCGATGATGTACCAGCGCAGTTGACCTAAGAGAGACCAGAAACGCCTTAGGTCGTGACGGCTGGCAAAGACGACGATCGCCAATCCGATGAGACCGAGCATCGTGAAGGCCCGCCGGAGGTGATTTTTTGGAGGCGTCGTCATGAATACGACTTACCTAGAGCTTTTCCACGATGTCGTGCAGTCGTGTGGTCGCCTCTTCGGGGGAAATCTCTCTGGCAAACACGATCGGTTCGCCGATGCGCACCGTCACTTGGCTGTGACGGCGGGGCCACTTGGCATGAAGAGGCACCGTGCCGGTAAGGCCGACCGTTTTAATGGGTACCACCGGTATCGCCAGGCTTACCGCAAGCAGACCAACTCCGTCCTTGAAGGGCTGGATTTTGCCGGTTTTGCTGATGCGGCCCTCGGGCGCCAAAACGATATTCCACCCTTTGTCGACTAGTTCGCCGATGTACTCGAGACTCGGGATGAACGGCTCCTTGCGCCTCATATTGAATCCCGCGTAGCAAAGCCTGGCAACGAAAGACAGGACCTTATGGTCATGTAGCACATCGTCAGCTACCGCAACTGCCAGCCGCCTTCGGATCTCAGGCGGAAGCGCCTGGTAAATGACCGGGCCGTCAAAATCATCGGTGTGGTTGAAGATAAAGATCGCTGGGGAGTTGAGGCCATCGAGCCGATCTTGCCCCTCAATCTTTAGGTGGACCCAGATTTCCACCAGTGGCGCAATGACTGTCTCGCGGAGAAAGTAACCGAGGCGCCTTATCCAAGGGTGAAACTGCCAGGTGGGAATAGTTTCGATGTGCTCGGTCGCACCAGCTTGCGCAGCAAGGGTTCGCAACTGTGCAAACGTGGTAAACTGGTTCACATCCTCTTCGCCGATTGCTGCCCTGAGGCGATCCCTGATGAGCGCCACAGCGGTCATGCGACGCAAAGAGTCGAGGCCAAGATCGGCGAGGGTTTGAGAGTCGGAAATTTCCAAATCTGCGTCCCCGACAACCAAACGAAGGATCTCTGCAATGGGATCTTTCGCGTCAGGGGTTACGTTTCCTGGCTTCGCCCATGCATCATCAGCCGAGTTGGCCCACTCCCAAACCACTTTGCGATCAATTTTCATGAGGCGAGTACGCGGGAAACTGGCATCGGGCCAACGTCTCCACGCGGCGATATGCTGAAACGATGCAAGCTGCACGTTGAGGGCTCCAACCGCTTTATCCACCTTTCTGTCATTGGCGCTGCTCACCACTACGACCTGAACTTCTTCCCCAGCATCAGATTTCACACCCACTGCGCAGATCTCCTTGAAAATGGGATTACGACTTGCGACAAGTTCGATGTCCTCGGGGAAGACTTTCAACCCGCTGGCAAGCACAATGGCGAACTTGAGGCCGCCCTGGATCTTGAGCCAACCGTCATCGATGCTACCGACATCCCCGGTCTTGAACCAGTCATCGTCGGTAAAAGCTGCTTGGGTCGCCTCCGGCTTGTACCAATACCCCTTGAAGATGCTCGGGCCCCTGGCCTGTATCTCTTCGTCGACGCCGATGCGCAACTCCACGTTGTCTAGTGGCCGTCCCGGTGTATCGAGTCTTCGTGCGTCAAGGCGGTTCACCGTGAGGATGGGTGAGGTTTCGGTGAGACCGTAGCCCTGGATCACTCGGACCCCCATCATTTCCCATGCCGTGGCGACTTCAATGGGAATCGGCGCTCCACCGGTAACGACGAGATCGAGCTTGTGGCCAAGTCGGGAATGCACGCTGTGAAAAAGCATACGCCGCATCGAAAACGGGAGCAGTGCGGCGATGCGGATCGCCTGGCGCAATGTGCGTGCTTTCCCCTCTTGCTCCGCATTGCGAGTTATGGTGTCTAACATGATTACCAGAAGCTCTGGTATGGCGATCAAAGTGGTGATGTGGTAGTCAACCATCGCTTTTGCGATCGTCCGCGGCGTGACATGTTCGAGGTAGAACAGTGCCGATCCCCGCGACAGCGGCGCAAGGCACCCTCCGGTTAGTTCGTAAGTATGCGAAAGCGGTAGGACGGACAAGAGCCGCCAATCAGGGCTGATCTCGAGCGCGCTCTGCATGCCCATCACGTTAGCTAGGAGGTTCGACTGCGTTAAAATAACACCTTTGGGCGCGGCAGTGGTGCCAGAGGTAAATACCACCACAGCGTCGAGTTCACCCAAGGGGACAAGTTCTGGAAGGATCGCGGCGTAGTTGGCGATTGCGAGGCCAAGATCTTCGATGACCAGCGTCGTGATGTGAGATTCCAGTTCTGGCAATAAATATCTGGAACGAAAAGTGAACTTGGGTTTCGTCTCGGCCACGAAATTGAGCGCTGCATCCAAGGTCGATGTGGCGTCGATCGGAACAAGGATCGCGCCGATAAGCTGGGTAGCCAATAACACCTCTACCCACTCAGGCGAATTGTCAGCAATTATCATGACTCGATCTCCCGGGCCGATATCTTTGGTCAAAAGAAAGTTCGCGCTCCGGTAGATCAACTCTTGGAGTTGCCCATAGCTGATCCGCTCGATTCGTAAACCACGCCTTATGGTCATGGCAAGGCGTGGCGCATATTCTCCAAATGAGGCCACATAATCAGCGAAGTTCTGGTAGCTCATGAGAGAATCTTCTGTGCAACTGCCACAGCGTATTCTCCATGGTGCGAGATCGAGATCGCGTAACTCTGGTCTGCAACGGTGGCACGAGGCATGCCGTAGTCATCGTGGCTGATCAAAACGTCGCCGAAGCGGGTTCCCTCGATCCCTCGCGCCTTGATGACTGCCTCCTTTGCAGCCCATATCCCAGCGAGATGTTCAATACGTTTATCACCCAATTCCGAGACATGGAAAGCCGTTTCAAGAACGGCGCCCCCGCTGGCGTCAAGCTGGCGCTGAAACTCTGGAATGAACACCAAATCAATGCCGATCATGGCCAAACACTAGACCAGTCCTGGCTATTTTTCAATCTTTCGACCACTGAATATCAAATCTTTCGACCTTTGTTATATACAACACTTGAGAGCGCCGCTTAGTGGGGGAGCGATTCTCGTGGCACTTAGGGTGCCGAGGCGACGAAGAATTCCATTTACTTTCGACAAGTAATTCAGCCTCACTCCCGGTAGTGGTGGTAGTGTAGGATCGGGTGAGACCGAAGCTGGCGCAGGTAGCGATAAATTATCGACACCTCGACACCTGTGGCTTTGTTATCGCCTGCGCAGCTCCTTAGCGACATGATCTCTTTTGTTATGCGCAAAACGCCATTTGGCAATCAATGAAAGTGTCACTCTGCACTTGGGTAAACTTCGTTTCTGAGCCACCTGTAATGATGCTCTGGAAACAGGAGAACCCACGGGTTGGCTCTTAAGAAGTATGCGATTGAAATGAGAATAACAAGGTAAGGTCTTTGTTTCCTAAACGAAGACCATACCTACTGTGAAATTGGAACTTTTTTTCGGCTTTACGCCAACCGGTATCCAAACCCATAAACGCGAATTCTAGATTCCGCTTCAGCGTGGTTCTTGTTAAACTGCGTGCAAAAGATACGCAAGGGAGGTGGCAATGTTGAAACAGATTAGAAACCAAGTTGCTGGCCTTCATAGCCACCCCCGTCGGAACGCTTTAAATGGTTGCTGTTACAAATTAAAAGATAGTAGGGAAAAATCACAAAATGTCGAAACAGATCAATGGTCTCTATGGAATGTTTCAGGGTATTTTGACTACAGCGGCGAATCTTGGGTGGAAAAGCTAAGAGAAATTCGCGCACCTGGCTAAAGAAACGGTCGTCGCGGTCTATTTGTGTTGCTTCGGTATCTAGTGCGAGAGTCGTCCTTTGGTTATGAATGCTAAGGTTGGGAAAGCGTCAGAACAAGGTGCAAATAGTATGGCAGTTTCAGTTATGTGATTATCGTCTATTTGTTGGTCGATCCCGGAAATAGGCGCTCAGGTTTTTCATTTCCCACACCCATTGGCGCAACCACTTGATGGCAAGTATATGACGATTATGTAATGCGTTGTTGACGCTCACGTTATCGTCATACCGTTTCTCGTGCTACCCGTTGCCCAAGTTCGACTAACAAGTGAGCTTCATTGTTGACCTTAGTTTTTATGAGTGACTGAAAACTCATATCCATTTCGGGAATTGATACGCTGGGTCCGTAGTCTTTGCTGACCAACTGTACGAGCAATAAGGGTTTTGGGCCAAACGCGTGTAGCTGACCCGTTAAATACCGATTGCGTGGCGCGAGACCCGTTGTAATTGGATTGTCAGGGAACTTTTGGGAAAGCAGGTCGCGTTGATGGTAGAGCGCGTTTTCGTGCTCGAGTGGCTGATAGGCAGAAATGGTGACGTGTTCATTTTCTGTTACAGTGTTTTGAAGATATTCTTGTAAATCAAGACCGTGCAAGCTATCGACCGATTGCGCGCTATGCTCGTCAGTCTCGATCATAGGCACACCATCAATTTCGATGTCGTTATCACAATAGGGATCGACACCGATCGAATATGCGGCAGCAGCTGCTAGGAACTGCAATCCGTAGAGACTTCTTCCGAGGTCTACGATATTGGACACTTTCAGAGGAACAGCTGGATCGGCAACATTTTGTGAGGGGGTGCTCGACACGATGGGAATAATTCCCTTGTCGTTTGCACCAGTACTTTTAGCAAGTAACTGTTCGGCCCACATCGCAAGCGATCTTTGATGGGGCTCAGAATAGGCAATACTAACGACACCGCGTTGGTTGTTCGCGGGGTCACCAATGGATTCGCCAAGTTCGGCCCATGAATTTAAATCGGCGTTTTGAGCTGCCAAAAGTAAACTGTGAATGTCGGTTCCTCCAAGTATTGCGGGCACAAGACCAAATTCACTAAATGCGCAATAGGCGTTGTTTACACATTGTGGAACGGAAAATACGCGACGAAAATTAAGTTCGGTTGCAAAAGCTTCAAGTTTTGAGTTGATGTCACAAATTGCATAAAAACGCTCACGTCGTGACATGCGACCATAGAAAAATTTGAATAAAGCTTCGGTTTCTTGTGAAGGGCCCCCGCCCTGAGACACCACTACGGCAGTATCGGTCAAGTCAAGATCCGCAAATGAACGCGGATCTATGGTGTCAATCACGGTTATTTCGCGTGTTCGGTGTTTTTGGGTATGTTTATTGAAATCGGCATACACCCGCGCGATGATACCTGATTGTCCCATACCTATAACCAAGATCTTTGATTGGTCTACACTTTCTGCCCATCGCGTAAGGTCGTCGAGATATTCGATAGTGCGATGGATATGATCGACCCAATCGAGCTGGTTCTTGGCGGTGTTATTTTTGGTCCAGATAGTCGGGTCGCGTTCGAGGATGCGGGTTACTAAGTCAAATGCCATACGTCTTGTACCTTTTAATGAGTCAAGTCTTTACGTTAGCTCCATAATGTCTTTTTTGCAGGTGTCAATACGGAAAAGTTAGCTCTATTAGAGTCGTGCGAAACGCAACTGTGTTTATGCACTTTAATTTGAAATTGAAACATTTCCTGGGCATTGGATAATTTGCTAGATGTTGCGGATCTAGGTACGCTTAGGAAACTCTTTTTTTGTGTTCCCATGCAGCTTTAAAATCTAAGGAAAGACCGCGATCGAATCTATCGGTTATCAACGTGCGGTATTTTGCCACATAGCTTCTGAGATCAGCTGGGATTGGTGAACAGTAAACAAGCCCGAGGCTTTAACAAGGCGTATTTCAACTCTTGATCGTTTTTTCACCGACTCGGTTTAAGGTGAAACGTTGAACGTGGTCTAACTGTCCCTAAAAATTTGGTTAAATGTTGATTGAAGTGTTTCTCGAAAGAGCGTAAGCATGTTTTTTAAATTGGTCAATCATGAGACACAGATACGCATCTTAGAAGAGCGTGACGCTCCTGAATTATTTGCCCTGGTTGATCAGTCCCGTAGTTACCTCAGGCAGTGGCTTCCATTTGTCGATAGCACAGAAAACGTAGAGGTAGTGCGGAAGTTTATCCAAACTGGTTTGCAAAGATACGCTGCTAATAATGGGGCGGAGTTTGGGATCTGGTACCAAGGAGCCTTCGCCGGAGTAATTGGTTTGCAATCAATTGATTGGGAAGCACGTTCCACGACTATTGGATACTGGATAGGCGAGCATTTTCAAGGAAACGGGATCATGACTAATACTTGTATTACGCTTTTTAATTTTCTTTTTCGAGATTACGGGCTCAACAGAATTGAGATTGAGGTCGCACCACAAAACCTAAAGAGTAAAGCGGGGGTAACGCGCTTAGGTCTTAGTTTCGAAGGGCGTAAAAAAGAAGCGTTGCGGCTCGATGATCAATATGTTGACGTTGATGCCTACGCCATGTTGTCAAAAGACTGGCTCGTTCGCGATATTTAGAGAATAGATTCCAGATGTTTTCATTTCACCCGGCACGACACGGCGAGTAGAGGCTGATCAAGCGATTTTTTTGTTAATCTCTGCGATCAGATTGTGCCATGATTGCGAAAATGATTCCACGCCCGCGCGTTCCAATTCGTCAGTAATAGCGACGAGGTCGATATTTAGTTCCTTGAATGTTTCATGAAGCAACACACGTGCTTGGTCGGTATTTTCGGAAATGGAATTCGGTTTGGGATTACCATTTTCTAGCATTTCTTGGACGGTTGCGAGCGGCATTGTGTTTACTGTCTCACTCCCGATGAGATTTTCAACATAGAGTAACTTTGGATAGTCAGGATTTTTAGTCGAGGTAGATGCAAATAAGGGACGTTGCGGCTTGATACCTCGCGCGAAGAGTGCTTTTGCCTCAGGGGTGTTGGATATCTCTTCGAAGGCTACGTAGGCGAGCCTTGCTTGAGCTACTGCAGCCTGGCCCATGAGGTCGGTTCTATTTTGCGAGATAAGAATTGGATCTATGGCTGAATCGACGCGCGACACGAAAAAAGAGGCGACGCTTCGAAGGTGTTGGGGATCACCGCCATTATCTAAAAAGCGTTGTGATCCTCGCAGGTAGGCTAAATAAACTTCCCGGTACCTCTCAATGGAAAAAATGAGCGTAACATTGACACTAATTCCCTCAGCGATTGCGTCTTCGACCGCACCTAGGCCAGGTTTTGTTGCAGGGATCTTGATAAAAACGTTTGGGTGGTCAACCGCTTGGTTAAGCGCGATAGCTGCCTTGAACGTAGTGTCACGATCCATCGCCAAATCTGGATCTACTTCAAGAGACGCCCAACCGTCGTCGTGGTTTGTGTCGGAGTAGACACCTAAAAGAATCTGTGCGGCGTGTGCCACATCGCTTGTCGCAAGGTCGATCGCAATTTCCCGGGCAGGTGTATGAGCTTTTGCGAGTGAAAAAATTTGCTCGTCGTACAGTGATGTGGCTGAAATTGCAGACGCAAAAATAGACGGATTTGAAGTGAGCCCGACGATACCAGATTCAATCAGGTGCTCAAGCATTCCGTTGTGGAACCATTCCCTCGAAATATTATCGACCCAAGCCGAAGTACCCATTTGCCTCATTATGCCGAGCGAGGAAGGTTTTCCTTTGTAGCTGCCGAAATTTGAGTTACCCATGTACCGTCTCCTAGTCGCTTTGACTATATCAATGAGCATAGTTGCGCGTGAATTATCTGTGCCGACAACAGTTTTGACCACCGAAGAAAGCTAGTTAGATGCTAAAGGATCACTCCGTAAAGGGTCTGATAGAAGTAGGTGTTGGTAGATAAGCATCAATTTTCGATTTTGCAACTGACCATAGTGCTGTGAGGAACAGCGCTATGGATACTGATTGTACTTAATGATTTAAGAATTAAGGCACAAAGCTTTAGCTTTGTGCCTTCTTGGTTTACCAGTCGATCCGTATGTCGGACACGATATTTCCTAGCTAGCGTAGCTTTTCTTGCTGACGCGCACCTGATTGACGAACTTGGGTTCGGCGTGGCGAATCTGTGCTTGTTTTGCCACAACCAGAAATCTGATGATTGGCCAAGCCGGGTCGAGTTGGAATTTACCTAAAGCCATTCGAGCCGATGTGGGAGCGGCATGGTGATTGTTGTGTAATCCTTCGCCGGCAGTTAAAAGAGCGAGCCAATTGTTATTCGTGGCGAGGTTGTCGTATGGTCGACGTCCGAAAGTGTGTCCTACAGCATTGATGGCACCCGATAACATCAGGTACATAAAGGTGTGCATAACTGAAACCAGAATTGCTATTTCCCATCCAAAGATAAGAACTAATAACGTAATGCCGATTCCAAGACCAACAAAGGCATGATCAAAAATTAGTTTGTCGCTACGGGTGGGAGCCAAATCTTTTGCGTATTTGCTAACTACACCCGGCTTTTTGACTGCGCGGCGATAGAACATAACATTTTTTAGCTGTATTGCCGTGAATCCTTCGAGAACCGGGGAGTGAGGGTCGCCTTCGATGTCGGTGAACGCATGGTGAAGTCGGTGAACTGCAACCCATTCTCTTGTTCTAATTCCGGTGGTGATCCACAGGATCAGTTTGAACATGAACGTGACGCGCGATGAGAGCTTGATTGCTCGGTGCGAGGCCGTACGATGGAGGAATATCGTGGTGCTGAAAATGGCAAATTGTGTTACTACAACTGCTATAACTAGCGATTTTACGAAAAGATGCATGCTGTTACAATAGTCTTAGATTGGTGATAAGTTAGTACTAAATTCATTATTGCCATACATTTCTTTCGAAATTTGCTCAATGAGTGATAGTGTTAGTGGCTCCGTTGCGATTTGATACTGTAATGGGTTAGAATTCACCCACTACAGAGGTAATTAATGACGAAAAGTGTAGAAGCGTGTTTCAAGTACGTCTTTTTCATTTTGGCCTTGTCTGCTTACGGGTTTCTGCAAATTTGGATCTGAGGCTTTGTCACTAGTCGAAACCACGCTGACAAATACTCATGGTGTCTACTTGGAAGTACGAATCTGTTCGTGTGGGATCTAATCGGCTTGGTCAAACTGACATAAAGCATTAGGTAGTCGAAATTGTTATTGAGAGATTTGTTTCGTTCACCGGTCTCAAGGGCTTCGCTCTTTAACGGAGTCGTGAAGGGTGCGAAAGTGACTTAAATCTCGAACGCGTGTTTGATGGTTTGACATTAATTTATCTTTAGGAAAGATTTTTTTGTCTATGCAATTTAGGTTTTGGTGGAATTCTGAAATTTTTACGATAGTAAGGTTGCCCAAATAGCTAAAGTTTGGGCAACGAGGTTTTACTGAGGCTGATAGATGCGGTTTCATGGTCTGCGACTAGTGTAAATCAGAAGTTAAACACAAAATAGGTAGGGTTGCGTGGCTTTCAAAGACCTATTCGAAACAAAGAGTCCGTTTGATGATTTGCGTGAGACCGTATTTGCGTACGTCAAGCAAGAAACACTGGGACCAGCCAAGAAGTTGGCAAGATACTTTATATTCGGTTTATTTGGTTCTATTGCGCTTTCCGTGGGTTTGGTGTTTCTGATTATAGGTGCGCTTCGACTGCTCGAGACGCAAACAGGAACTACTTTTTCGGGTCATTTGGCTTGGATCCCCTACTTGATCGTCGTAGCGTTTTCAATTATTGTGGCTGTATTTTCTTTAGTGGCGGCAAAAAGACGGGCGTCTGCTAAAGAATTGGCGCGCTAGAACTGGACCGATACCAGCGTGTGGATATAGTTTTGGTTTCTGAATACCGAGGGAGTAGTTTTGACTCAAACAAAGATTACAAAAGAGGATCTAAAAGCAAAGTTTCAAGGTTTAGAAACAGGTCTTGCAAAAGCAAGATCAACGGCAGCGCCGGCTTTACCAATTATTGTGGGTGCGGTAGGCGTTGGTGTTTTTGTTGTCGCACTTTACCTTGGATTTCGCCTAGGGAAGAAAAGGAATGCTTTAATTGAAATTAAACGTATCTAAGTCGATTTCCAAGGTTGCAACAGCTTTGGTCTCTCGACAGGCCAAATCTTTAATACAGACCCGCCTTGTTCGTTACAGTCCTATTTTTCGTTATATCATTTTTGCTGCTTGGGTATACCGAAAACTGAAAAGTCGCTCAAATGGCTCAACTTCGAAAGTAACGTTGAAGCCAGGTGAAACCTTACAGATTTATAATGGGAAATCCTCTAGATAATTCGCTTCGTAGCTTTGTTGCTCAACTGATATTGACGTGGCAAGCGGGTGACAAAATAAATGACAACAACGACTACCCCCAAGGCGTTTTGCCGGAAAAATCAACTAAGAACATCCAATGAGCTCATCTCACCCATATCCGCTAGAACCCGATGCTCCTTTTCAAATAGGTGAAAGAGTTTTTCTGGTTGACGATCGCAGGCGCACACTTCCAGTTACGCTAAAGGTGGGATCGGTCTCTTCCACGCACAATGGTGGAATTTTGCATGACGAGGTTATTTTGCAACTGCCGGGGTTGAAAGTCTTGTCTACGAAGGGTCGTTTATTTCGCGTCATTCGACCAACTTTTGCTGAGGCGATCGAAGCTATGCCACGGGGCGCTCAAGTCATCTACCCCAAGGACCTAGCGCAAATTTTGATGATGGCAGACATTCGGCCGGGGTTGCGAGTTTTAGAGTCAGGCGTAGGTTCTGGCGCGCTTTCGGCAGCTTTACTAAATGCTGGCGCGAATGTCGTTGGATATGAAATTCGAGAAGATTTTGCCAACCGCGCTCGAAATAACGTCTCTTCGATTCTAGGGTCAGCAATTTTAGAGCAATATCGAATTGTCATGGCAGATATTTATGAGGGCGTAATTGACACCAATTTTGACCGAGTGCTGCTTGACTTGCCTGAACCTTGGCGAGTGTTGCCCTATCTGCACGAGAGTTTACGTCAGGGCGGCCTAGTCGTTGCTTATCAAACCAGTGTTGGACAGTTGGGACAATTCAGAGCGGAGTTAGAAAAACAGGGATTTTTTTTGGCGCAAACAAAGGAAGTCTTAGTGCGGGATTGGTACTATTCGTCGATGGCACTTAGGCCAGATCAACGCATGGTTGCCCATACAGGATTTTTGACCGTGGCACGAAAAGGTTTTAGGCCCAAAGAAACCGAAACCGAGATCTAATCCAAATAGCTATCGCTGATAGGAAGCATTGTTTGCGAAAAGGTCTTGCTCGACCGCGAGCTTTGCTTGTTGCATCTTGTTCGAGTCTCCGTAGGCACGTACATACATGGTGGTTGTTTTTGAGTTTATTTAATGCTACTAATTCCAATATGTTATATAACGCGAGCTAAATAGAATCAATTACTCCGGTTTACGTCGGAAAGTGAAACAAGGCGACTTGTGAGCCGCCTTGTTTCATCAGTTTTAGAATGTCATTGTGAATTGAATCGTGAATTTAGATTCGCGTTATTTTCCTGTAAGTTAATCGGTTTCGACGAAGATACATTCTCCAGGGCATTCTTCTGACGCTTCAACGACCGCGCTCTCTTGATCCGATGGCACATTTGCCATTTGTTGTGAACCGCCTGGAGAATTAAATACTTCATCTAGCTGGCGCACATAAGCCAACCCGTCATCTTGGAGCGTAAATACCGAAGGGCAAATCTCTTCGCACAATCCATCTCCGGTGCAAAGATCCTGGTCAATCCAGACTTTCATCAATCATTCCTTCATGTAAGGTCGGGCCTAAAGCCTGTACGTACTTTATAACTCACGTAGTAAGTGCATTATTTAATTTAGGAGCCGCTGCGCAAAGATTGAGCATGTTTGTTAGATTCACTCATTAGGTATTAAAACTTAACTGCCAGCTTTGAATGTTGAGGTGTATTTCTCCTCAACTGGTGTAGCGTATGGCTTGGGAGGTGGTCACTATGACTGGTAATGACGAATTGGGGTTCGAAGCACTTGGTCAAAATGCAACCCCGGAAGAAAAGATTGGTTATTTGCAAAACCAAATCGCTGATCTTCGCCAACGGTTAGCGGACGCACCACTTCGCGTCCGTGCTCTTGAAGAGAAACTTCTTGAGGTCAACGGGCAGTTGGCCCAGACGGTAACTCGCAATGAAAAATTGACTGTGACATTGCAACAGGCTCGCGAGCACATTGGTACTCTTCGAGAAGAAGTAGAGAAATTAACGCAACCACCTAGTGCTTACGGAATTTTCATTGGAATGAATGATGATAGTACAGCGGACATCGTCAGTTCTGGTAGAAAAATGCGCGTTTCTATCCATCCCGACCTTTTAGACGAAGAACTTACAATTGGTCAAGAAGTCGCGCTGAATGAATCTCTTGCGATTATCTTGGCGCGAGGCGCTGAACGTATCGGTGAGGTAGTGACGGTCAAGGATATTTTGGATGACGGGAAACGCGTACTTGTGAGCGCGCGCGCCGATGAAGAGCGAGTTTGTGACATAGGAGGTCCCGCCAAAGATGAGCGTCTTCGACCTGGAGATTCTGTCTTACTTGACCTACGGACAAATTTGGTGTTGGAAAAACTTCCACGTCCTGAAATTGAGGAACTAGTTTTAGAAGAGGTGCCGGACGTATCGTACGAAGATGTCGGTGGTCTCGATTCTCAAATTGAGGAAATAACCGATGCAGTTGAGCTTCCGTTCTTGCACCGACGACTATTTGCGGACTATCGTTTGCCGGCTCCTAAAGGAATCCTGCTTTATGGACCTCCAGGGTGTGGAAAGACTCTTATTGCCAAAGCCGTAGCAAATTCACTTTCCAAGAAGGTCGCAGCAGTAAATGGAAGCGCGAATGCAAAAAGCTATTTCATGAACATTAAGGGTCCGGAGCTACTGAATAAGTATGTAGGCGAGACTGAACGCCAAATCCGATTGATCTTTCAAAGAGCACGAGAGAAGTCCGAAGAAGGTAACCCAGTGATTGTGTTTTTTGATGAGATGGATTCACTGTTTCGCACTAGAGGCACTGGGATTAGCTCGGATATGGAATCGACAATCGTACCCCAGTTGCTGGCCGAGATTGACGGTGTGGAGACGCTGCGAAACGTGATTGTAATTGGAGCGTCGAATCGTGAGGATCTAATCGATCCAGCAATACTGCGGCCAGGCCGCCTAGACGTGAAAATTAAGATTGAACGTCCCAATGAAACTGCAGCTGCTCAAATATTTTCACGCTACTTGACTTCAGATCTGCCTTTGGATCAAAAAGAAGTCGATCAGCTCGGTGGAGGAGACAGAGATAAGACGGTTCGGCTCATGATTGAGCGAACTGTAGCTGAAATGTATCGTACTGATGACGAAAACCGATTCTTGGAAGTAACATATCAGAACGGGGACAAAGAGGTTCTTTTTTACAAGGACTTCTCATCGGGAGCTATGATCGAGAACATTGTCAGGCGTGCCAAGAAGCTTGCGATTAAGCGTGCAATTGCGGGCTCGCAAGGTGGTATCAACACAGACGATATGATCAGATCCATTGCAAAAGAGTACAAAGAGCATGAGGATCTTCCAAATACTACGAATCCAGACGATTGGGCGAAGATCTCTGGCAAGAAGGGCGAACGTATTGTTTACGTTCGAACTCTCATGGCCGAAGGGAAAGAAGCTACCGGTGGACGCGCAATCGAAAAAGTCGGGACGGGTCAATATTTATAAGGTAATTTATTAGCGAAGCCTGACCGCCACGATTGCGTCAATATAGACGAGTTTGCCAACAATGGCATTTGAAGGAGGTGGAATTCGAGATATGGCGGTTGTCAAAGTTTGCGGAATCGAAACCGAATACGGCATTACGAGCATTGGGGCAGCGGACGCTAATCCGATAACGGCCTCTTCATTGCTGGTAAATTCTTATGTATCACTGCTCGCGAAGGGCGTTGGTTGGGATTTCGACGACGAATCTCCAATGGTGGACGCTAGGGGCTTTCGACGCGACTCAACAGGCAGTGAAGTAGAGACACATTTGGTCAACACGGTTTTGACTAACGGTGCGCGGTACTATGTGGATCATGCACACCCCGAATACTCCTCACCTGAGTGCTACACACCCAGAGAGGCAGTCCTTTACGATAAAGCCGGCGAAGAAATTCTGAGACGTTCGATGCTTGCAGTGAAAAATCTAGTTGGCAACGGCCAATCGATTGTGGTTTACAAAAATAACTCCGATCGCAAAGGTAATTCTTATGGTACGCATGAAAATTACCTGATGGACAGGAGTGTGCCGTTCGCGAAAATAGTTCAGCAAGTCACTCCATTTTTTGTTACTAGGCAAATTTTCACTGGAGCTGGCAAAGTCGGTACGGAGATGACGT
>JAJYGT010000040.1 GCA_021785005.1 Actinomycetes bacterium | reverse complement strand
AGTTGGATACGGTTGCACCACTTGCATAGGTAATTCGGGTCCTTTAGCACCAGAGATTTCAGCGGCAATCGCATCAGCCAATCTTTCCGTGGCATCTGTTTTATCAGGTAACCGCAATTTCGAAGGACGAGTAAGTCCTGACGTTCGAATGAACTACTTAGCATCCCCACCACTCGTAATTGCGTACGCGCTTGCTGGTACCATGAACATCGACCTAATGAACGAACCGATCGGTCAAACTCCCGACGGAATCAACGTAATGCTTAGTGACATTTGGCCGAGCGACGAAGAGGTCACGGAGATATTGAGAAGTGCAATTGATTCCACAATGTTCGCCCACTCCTATCAAAACGCCTTTGAAGGAGACTCTCGTTGGCAATCTGTAAACGTCCCATTAGGGCCTAGCTACAGTTGGGATAACGCGCATTCAACTTATGTACACAAACCGCCATTTTTTGACGAAATTACCACAAAGCCAAAACCAATCGAGCCAATTGCAAATGCCAGAGTTCTTGCGATTCTTGGAGATAGTGTGACTACTGATCATATTTCCCCAGCGGGAAATATTCGAGCTACGTCACCAGCGGGCACCTGGCTCATCTCCCGCGGAGTCAACGCAGCGGACTTCAACTCTTATGGTACTAGACGTGGGAATCACGAAGTAATGATTCGTGGCACCTTTGCTAACATCCGAATCCGAAACCGCATGCTAGAAAACAAAGAAGGTGGCTTCACGAAAGTATTTCCAGAAGGCGACATAACTACCATTTATGATGCAGCGATGACCTACAAAAATCGTGGAGTACCACTGGTGATACTTGCGGGGAAAGAATACGGCTCGGGGTCATCGAGAGACTGGGCCGCGAAAGGTACGTATTTACTTGGAGTGCGTGCCGTCATAGCCCAAAGCTATGAGAGGATTCACAGGTCGAACCTAATAGGAATGGGAGTCTTGCCCTTACAATTCTTGGATAATCAAGACGTAACCACACTGGGTCTTACTGGGGAGGAAAATATTTCGATAGACGGCATCGAGGCACTTCAGTCGTTCAATACGATTCCAAAGACAATCGATGTCACTGCAGGCGATAAGACTTTTGGGGTGCGCATTCGAATCGATACTCCCAAAGAGTTTGAGTATTTTCAAAATGGCGGAATACTTCCATACGTACTGCGAACGCTATATCGAAACAACACCAAATAACGCAAACACAAGATTTGAATTCAGCGGAACTGGCGCAACGTAAGACCAGGCTAACAGACTCTATGGTACTTAGGCCTTATAAGCTTGGTTCCGCTGAGTAATAATCAGTCCAAATACAATTATTAATAGACCAAGTACTTGCAAAACCCCAATTGGTTCATGTAACAATATCATCGAGAGCGCGATGGTTGACGCTGGTTGCAAATACAAAAAAGGTGCACTAAGACGTGCGCCCAGGTGAGCGGTACCGAAATTCCAAAACGTCATAGCAACGACAGTGGAGCCGACACTAAGCGACAATATTGCCACCACCACTGCAGATCTATATGAAATCTGATTCCCGAATCCAACGATCATGCTCGCAATAACTGCAACCGGGGTGCTAAATAGAACCATAAAACTTGTCTTGTCGAGCGACGAACTCCGCCAATTGGATCCTGCTACCGTATAAATCGCCCAGCTAAGAGTGGCTAAAACCGCAAGTAATACCCCCAATGCAACACGATTGCTTGGAGCATTGGTAGACAACGTTGCCATTAGAGTGCCCAAAAACGCTAGCAGCATTCCAACCCACAAGTTTTTAGTAAAAGCTCTCGACCCAAACATCGCTTCCAACAAGAGTATCCAAATTGGTTCAGTAGTAAGCGCTATTCCGACTGGAGTAGCTGGCGAAACTATAAGCGCGGCACTCACCAAACCGTTGTAACCTAGGCCTCCAACAAGAGATATCAGAGCAACTCTACCAAAGTCCCAATTTGCAAATTTCGGTAATTTACGCAGCGTTAAGTAGATTACCGCGAGCACCAAGGTCGATGGCAAAAACCGAAATAACAGTAACGTCCAGGTGTTTTGACCATAGCTTAAAAATCTGGTAGCAACTGGACTAGATCCCCAAAACAGTGCAGCGACGACAAGACCACCCCTTGCCAAAGACTGCTTTGAGTGCACATTATCTATCACAGGACTTGGAATTTGTCAAGAAACTTAGTGCGAAAACAACTATTTCACGTGCCATACTAACGGGGCGCTTGCCCACGAGCAAGCGGACCGAATCTGGTATATGAATTTTGAAATGAAAGCTTCGCCATGCCTTGAGGCCCATTTCTATGTTTTGCCACAATCACCTCAGCAGTGCCCTTATCTGGTGAATCTTCGAAATATAGTTCATCTCGGTATATGAACAGAACTACATCGGCGTCTTGTTCTAGCGAGTTATGGACAACAATTCCATTGGCGACAAAGCTAACATTTTCGTCAACTGAGAGGTCATAAGTGGGACCCTGACCTACGTAGTTACAGGACTTCACGCCCTCATAGGCGACGGTCATTGGTTTTTCTTCGCATACAACAGAAGCTATCGCTCTCGTTTTTAGTTGCATCGAATGGGCATTTGCAGATTCTGATTTCGATCGACCACTTTCAGATTCGTCGATATCGCCAGAAGTATGATGTACCGCGAGCTGGTCCGATGTATTTAGTTGCCAAAGCATTTTCCAGCCGCGCTTCGTAAAAAACTTATGGTTTAACGTGGTCTCAATCGTTTTTCCAGATTCTAATTCCAAACGATAAAGTGGCTGGATGCCAGAAAATCGGACGCTTGTAACCTGCGTATCTGGTACGAGACCATCGTTGTCAAACGAAACAACTTTAGGCAAGGAAAAAGTTTGCGTAATATATAGTGTCTCGATTTCTACACCGTCGCCACCAAGACTCAAAGCGACCTTAGTGTTTCCAGCTATACATCCAGACTCACGCAAGTCGGCAAGTGTAGGTCTCTTGTCCGCGCGAAATTCCAAACCTCGTGAAAGCTGTGAAAGAGCCAGCACTGGAACGTCAAGTTCACGGGCTAAGAGCTTTAGCCCTCGTGATATTTCAGATACTTCAACTTGGCGCGATTCTGATTTGTATCCGCCCGACATAAGCTGCAAGTAATCCACGACGACAAGTCCAAGTCCGCGAGACGCAGCCTTTAGACGTCGCGCCTTAGCCCGGATATCTAAGATCGTCACCTGGGCGTTGTCGTCAATATATATCGGCGCATCTCCCAGTTGGCCAAGCGCTCGTGAGATTCTGCTCCAATCCTCTTCCGATAAATTCCCGTTACGCATTTTCCTAGAGTCAACGCGTGCCTCGGACGATAAAATACGCTGAGTTAGCTCCATGTGGCTCATTTCCAAGGAAAATACGAGTACCGGAAGATTGGATCGGCTAGCAACATGAGAAGCGATCCCGAGGGCAAACGACGTTTTACCCATACCAGGCCTAGCTCCAACGATCACCAAAGCGGATCGCTGCAGACCTGAAAGAATCTCATCAAGATCGCTATAGCCAGTTGCTATACCAGTGATCGAATCAGGGTTTTCATATTGAGCTTGCAGATCATCAAGGGTCTTTAAAAGAACCTCTTTAATAGAAACAAGCGAGTCCGTAGATTTACGCTGGGAAACCTCAAAAATAAGCGACTCGGCCAGGTCTATGACGTTCCCGACATCTTCAGGAACAGAATAAGCAATATCTGAAATTTGTGATGCTACTTTTATGAGTTTTCGCAGCAGTGAGTACTCTTCGACAATTCGGGCGTATCGAGCTGCGCTAGCAATCGTAGGCGTATTAGCTTGTAGTGAAACTAGCGCTG
Organism: Actinomycetes bacterium; assembly: GCA_021785005.1. Lineage (GTDB taxonomy): Bacteria > Actinomycetota > Acidimicrobiia > Acidimicrobiales > Acidimicrobiaceae > Acidithrix. The sequence goes on along the minus strand of JAJYGT010000040.1, from coordinate 24,624 downwards.
GAATTCCACCGACCAGGTCCAGTTTGTCTTGGCGCTTTAATTCATCGGCGACACTGACCGGGTCAATTGAATCACCACGTGAATGAAGCACGGTAATAGCTTCATACACAGCTATGTGAGATGGCTTGTGAAAATCCCCCGACGAACAATACTCAATCGCATCAGAGATAGCATCGCGTGACAACAGCATTGCCCCGAGTAGCGACTCCTCTACCTCCATGTTGTGGGGAATTGTGCGCTCTAATGCTCCTTCGAGACTCTTAGTAGCACGCTGTTGAGCTGGCCTGGCCACCCAGAAATACCACCTTCAAGATAGATAATGTAATTAGCAAAACGCGATGCAAACCCAACTATTCATCGTCGAGCAAATCGTTGAAGTTATTCGGTAACCTTGACGATGACATTCACTGACACTTCAGGATGCAGGGCGATTTCAACTTCGTGATCACCCAGTTCTCTAATGTGTTCAGCAAGCTTCACATTACGCTTCTCAAGTTCGATACCGTGAAGACTCCCAATAGCAGCCACAATCTCACCAACACCTACAGAGCCGTACAACTTGTCATCGTGGGAGGCATTCCCAGAAATCACAACAAACGCACCTGACAGCACTTTGGCGATTTCTGTCGCACGTTCGCGCGCCTTAACGTCTTTTTTATCCCTAGAGGCACGCATCGCTTCAGCTTGAGCACGAATACCTGGTGTCGCAAGAATTGCGTGACCTTTCGGCAACAGAAAATTTCGAGCGTATCCGTCGGCTACCGTGACTATGTCACCACGTTTGCCAAGGTTTGCTAAATCAGACCTTAAAACCACCTGCATTAGTTTTCAATCTCCTCATCGATATCGAGATCCTCATACGCATCAGTAACGTCATTCTCTGAAATGTCACTAGCCAAGTTAGCTTCGGCTCGCGGCGGACGAATCGATGTGCGTTCTGCCACCATGCGCTGCGTATAAGGCAAAAGAGCCATTTCTCGCGCGTTTTTAATCGCCATCGCTACGGCGCGCTGATGTTGGTCGCAGTTCCCCGAAACCCTACGAGCACGGATCTTGCCTCGCTCGCTCATGAATTTCTTCAACGGGTCTGTGTCCTTATAGTCGATATAGTCGATCTTTTTCAGACAGTAAAAACAGACCTTCTTCTTGATCTTTTTTGTTGATTCTTTTGGAGCGCGTCTTGACGCTCCCTTTTCACCTTTGGACATTTTAAAAAGGATCCTCTTCTTCTACATACGAACTTGGTGTTATATCGGATGCGCTTGGCACCATATAGCTTGAAGGTGCATCTGGGGTACGTTGTTTTCGTTCTGCTCTGTTCAGCTGCGCTGTGGCAAACCGCAAACTTGGTCCTACCTCGTCCGCCAACACTTCAACCTTCGAGCGCTTTTGACCGTCGTCTGTTTCCCAGGTCCGCTGTTGCATCTGACCAATAACAATTACCCTTGAGCCCTTGTTCAGACTTTCTGCTGCATGTTCTGCGAGTTCTCGCCAACACACGATATCAAAATAAGAAGTAGCTTCTTCCCATTCATTTGTCTGACGATTTTGCCAGCGACGACTTACCGCCAAACTAAAGGTTACGTTAGGCAATCCTGACTGCGTATACCGCAATTCAAGATCCTTTGTAACTCCACCAATTAACGTGACCGAATTGCCATTCGACATCTAAACTCCAACCCGAATTTGATGAGCCAATGCTCAGTTATTCTTTTGTAACTGCTTGTTTTACGAGAATACGACCCGCTTGACGCTCGGGAATACGGATAACTTTGTGTCGAAGTGCCGAGTCGGTAATTGAAAGTACACGAACAATCTCAGCAACAGTTGCTGGTGGAGCAGTAAATTCAAACACGACATAGTAGCCCTCTTGAGTCTTATTGATTTCAAAAGCGAGCTTTCTACGGCCCCATCTGTCTATGCGAGCCAAATTGCCATCTTGGCGAATTAGGTCGGTGACCTTAGTCAGTACGCCATCAATTTCGGCATCGCTTTGTTTTGAGTCAAGGATCACCATGAGCTCGTAAGGCCTAATCATCTCTATTTCCTCCTCTGGACCCCGATAGAACGGGGGTTCTCAACGCGTAAGTGTGATGAGAACAGGTACGGTGGTAAACCCACAATTTAGACAGTTCATACTAATCGGCCCTGCATGAACCCCTGCTAGTCTTCGGACAAGAAACTTCCTTTCGTGCCACACGAGTGCTTGTCAGATCAGTGGTAGGTGTGCTCTTTGGAAGGAAATTCTCCGGTTCTTACGTCTTTTACAAACTGCGAAAGCGCCTGACTACCCACATCTTCAAGATTTGCGTAGGTTTTGACAAACTTAGCCTTATTCGCTATGTCAAAACCCAAAAGGTCGTGAAACACTAGGACTTGGCCATCGCAGGATGATCCTGCCCCGATCCCAATCGTTGGAATATTGAGTTCGTCAGTAACCGCAGAAGCGACTGACTCTGGAATGGCCTCTAGAACCAGGGCAAATACTCCCAAATCTTGTAGTATCAATGCATCTTGAATCAATTTGTCGCCCAACTCTTTTGATTTGGCTTGAACCTTATATACGCCTAGCTCTTTGATCGATTGGGGCGTAAGACCAAGATGACCCACAATTGGAATTTCGGCATCACTAATGGCAGTTATTACTTTTCTTCGCTTCGCGCCACCTTCGAGCTTTACGGCACTAGCCCCAGCTCTTATCAACTTTGCCGCATTCTTGATGGCGTCTGTTTTTGAAGTATGATACGTCATCCAGGGCATGTCAGCAACGATCAGGGCCCGTGATTTGGCCGCAGCCACAGCGCGAGTGTGATGCTCCATGATTTCAATGGTCACACACATAGTATCAGGCTGCCCAAGCACAACCATGGCCAAAGAATCACCAACGAGAATCATGTCGGCACCAGATTTGTCAACCATCTTCGCTCCGGGATAGTCGTAAGCGGTGATCATTGTCAATGGTTCATGCCCATTTTTGACCTTAGAAAAACGAATAGTAGGTACAGTTATTCGCTCGAGCGTATTCATGCTAACCTCCAGTGTCCCGCGCAGTCCTGCTGCAGGCACTACTTCTAAGGCTAGCAGGTGTGACATGCCAATTTGTATCCAAAGCCCTTGAATAATGTTGCTTTACCGTGATCTGGATGCAGATTTGTTGTGCGTGAGTATTGGACCTAGGCGGTCTTTTCGTCGTCGCCCAGTTGGGTGATTACACGTTCTAGATGGTTCCAACGACACTCAGTGCATACTTCAACCTGGTAAATACTCGCAGGTACGCCAGCGGACACCAACGTTTCAACTTCACGAAGGTTAGTTATGCACCGACCGTGCGCCGGCAACTTTGCACCGAATGCGTATAGAACGCTTACCAAAGTTTCGCTCGAGCATATTGGACATGGCAAATCTTTCTTGGATCCAACGTGCTTTGCCGCTCGCATCAGTTCGGGCTGCGCATCACACACATCGCTCTTAGGAAGGATGCCGCGCTGAACTTCGCGCAACGTCGCTCTACGCGCCAAGACAAAATCAATAGTGCGTTCTCTCCCACTAAAGGTCGACGATATCTTCAACATTAAATCCACCAAACTTATAATGCTAGCTAATCGGACACGTTCTTATGGCCTTTAATTTATTCGACTAAATAGGGTGCCTCTTGAAAAGATTAATTCGGGAACAACTTCAGTGGGCTATTATGTTAATGTTGATAAATACTATTCGATATATCAAATTGATATATCGAATAGTATTTACAGGCACGTATGACAGTTATGTCCCGGTGAATCATTTGCTAGTTAGAGCTTGACGGAGGTGAATATGAAAAAAGGATCCAGCCAGCTATTGGACTTGGCAATATTGTCATTGCTAAAGCGCGGAGAACTTCATGGCTATCAGATTCGAAAGAGTCTCGCTGAAATGGCGGGTCCTCTATTTCAGTTCTCGTACGGATCGCTCTACCCCGCACTCGCTCGCCTCGAAGAAAGAGGCGCAGTAGTGTCTTCAACTGCTCTGTTCCCGAACTATATCAGTTCGACGGGGTCTCTATCTGGCGACTTAGCAACTGGTTCCCAATGGGAGCATCGCGGAGCAATTGCAACTGGCTACGATCGTTCGTTACGAACTAAGCGCACCTACACTTTGACCGATCTTGGCGAGAAACTCTTTGACCAACTCTTCGAAAACACACAAACTGTTAGCGAGACCGACTTTATGGCTTGGATCTACCTTGCCGAAGAGAAGAAGTTCGCGCTTGTCCTTGAGCGCGCCAAGGAACGTTTGGCGAAACTCGAATCTGCCAAACGTCGCACCTTTGGTTTGCTTTTAAATGATTCGGTCTCATTGGCGTTACCGCGGCGCGAAACACATCGACGACTAGCCGATATCTATGAGGCCGAGATTGCATTTATCAAAGGTCTGATCGAAAAGTTGTCAGGGATTGTATCGCCTTAAATGCTGGTGAATTAATAATTTAAATGACGAAATGGAAGGAAACAAATGGGTAAAAAAATTAAGGTAGCAATTGCAGGCGTAGGAAACTGCGCTTCGTCTCTTGTTCAAGGCGTACAGTACTACGAACACGCTGACGAAAACGACCAAGTGCCTGGCTTGATGCATGTTGCCCTCGGCGGCTACCACGTAGGCGATATTGAGTTCGTCGCCGCATTCGATGTAGATGCAACCAAAGTTGGTACTGATCTAGGAAAAGCAATCCACGCAGGTCAAAATAACACAATTCGTTTTGCCGACGTACCAGAGCTTGGAATATGTGTGATGCGTGGTCCGACTTTAGATGGACTCGGTAAGTACTACAGAGACATTATCGAAGAGTCTTTGGCAGAGCCCGTCGACGTCGCTCAAGCGTTACGTGATAGCGGTGCCGACGTATTGGTAAGCTACCTCCCGGTTGGATCCGAAAACGCCCAAAAACTCTACGCTCAAGCGTGCATTGACGCAAAGGTGGCTTTTGTCAATGCAATTCCGGTATTTATTGCCTCGGATCCCGAGTGGGCTAAAAAATTTACGGATGCGAATGTACCGATCATTGGAGATGACATAAAGAGCCAAGTAGGTGCTACGATCGTCCACCGAGTTCTCGCACGCCTCTTTGAAGACCGTGGCCTTGTCCTGGATCGAACCTACCAATTGAATGTCGGTGGCAACATGGACTTTAAAAACATGTTGGAGCGTGAAAGACTTGAATCGAAAAAAATATCCAAGACACAAGCCGTTACCAGCCAGCTTGATAACGGTATCGACGAACATAACGTTCACATCGGCCCAAGCGACCACGTTGCATGGCTCGAAGACAGAAAATGGGCTTACATTCGACTCGAAGGTCGCAACTTTGGTGACGTTCCCCTGAATATTGAAATGAAACTTGAAGTGTGGGACTCACCCAACTCGGCTGGAGTCATTATTGATGCCCTAAGATGTGCCAAGATCGCAAAGGATCGTAATTTAGGCGGCCCGGTGCTTGGTGCTTCGGCGTACTTCATGAAGTCTCCACCGGTCCAATATCGCGATAACGTCGCACACGATATGGTGAACGATTTCGCCGAAAACACATAATCATTGTTCTGGTTCCTTTTGTTAATTCCTTTCGTTTCAAACAAAAGGAACCGCATTTCCAAAACAATTGTTCTTGAATCGTTCAATGGCAATTTTGGCACTTCCGGGTTCTGTTGCCCATAACGCTATATAGTGGATCTAAGGAGAGCCAAATGAATCCCCTCGTAGCGCAATTGTCAAAAACGGTTGGCTCACTCCGGGCATGTCGAGTAGTAGAGCTTGGCGGAATCTCTGGACTTGTGAGCGCATCACACCTTGACTTAGTCGGTTCTTTGACCGTCGTGGAACCGTCGCCCGAGGTCATAGCCAAAATTTTAGAGACTTACTCCCCGGACCCAATACCTTTTGAGATTCGCGACTCTGCGCTTGTTGACTTAGCATTTATAAATATCGACTCTGTCGATGTTTGCATTTCGACTTACGGTGCAGTAACAGCAAACGACAGTGAACGGTTTTTTCGCCAGGTTAAGAGAATTCTTAAAACCTCAGGGGCTTTTTTCTTTGCCGTTCCTCACCCATTGATTGCAACTCGCGCTCTCGAGCTTTTGCCGCCAGGCTTTCGATATTTTGATGCCCAAATTCTAGAAACCACAGCTCTCAGGCTTGGATTTGACGCACCGGCACGACTTGTCACCAAGCCGTTATCCAAAACATTTTTCGAGGTCCACAGAGCCGGATTCACCGTTGAATTGATGGAGGAAATTAGTACATCTCCAGATCCGTCTAGGTCTGGCGTTCCTGACTTCACAATTATTCGAGCTCGAAAACTTTAGCCGGATCGAGCTTCCCACCAAGCTTGCAACCGCTTTATGATCTCGTCTCGACCAAGCAATCCCTCATCCAACCGAACGTTTAGCAGAAAATCAAGAGCTTTACCAACTTCTTTAGAGGGAGACATACCTAGGATGGTCATGATCTCATCGCCATTTAGCTCCGGTCGAATCGATTCCAGCTCCTCTCGTTCGCGCAAGTCAGCGATACGTGTCTTTAGTTGCGCCATTCGTCGAGATAACGCGATCACCTTATTTTCGTTTCGCGTCGTACAATCAGCCAATGTCAAGGCATTTAGCCTGTCTAACAAAGGTCCTGCCTCGTTGACGTATCGCCTCACTGCCCTATCGGTCCACCCAGCCTGATAAGTATGAAAACGTAGGTGCAAATAGACAAGCTGCGATACTATATCGATTTGCGTTTGGGGATATTTGAGTTCACGCATGCGTCTTCGGGTCATTTTCGCACCGACTTTGTCATGATTGTGAAAGCTTACCCCGTTTGAATCGATCCTTCTAGTCGCAGGTTTGCCCACGTCATGAAAGAGTGCAGCAAGTCGAAGTTCAAGGTCACACTCGGTGTTGTCGACCACGCTATAGGTGTGTTCTAAAACGTCTTTATGGTGATGAATTGGATCTTGTTCTAGCTTTAGTAACGGGAGTTCAGGTAAAAATAGCGCAGCTAGCCCAGTTTCGACAAGCAGTCGAAGACCTATCGACGGTCTTGGCGCGACGAGCATTTTGTTCAATTCATCCCGTATGCGTTCTGGCGAAACTATCGACAAGCGATCTACTAGATCCGCCATAGCCATCTTGACGTCCGGCACCACTTCAAATTCTAGCTTTGCCGCAAATCTCGCTGCCCTTACCATACGCAACGGGTCATCCTCAAATGATTTTTCGGCCTCGCTAGGCGTACGCAAGAGCTTGCGCCCAATATCTCCAACACCATCAAAAGGATCGATTAACACCGGATTGGCACTGGTCAACTCCACCGCAATGGCGTTGATTGTAAAATCTCTCCGTACCAGATCCTCTTCAAGAGAGGTCGGCATGACAACCCTGGGTTTCCTCGACTCCGATTCATACTTGTCACCTCGATGCGTTGTGATTTCGATTTGATACCCGTCAACCAGAGCAGACACCGTACCAAAGCGCTTACCCACCAACCACACTTTAGAAGCAATTGGACCTAGTATTGTTTCCACGACATCTGGGACAGCAGGCGTCGTAAAATCAAAGTCTGCCGTGAAACTTAAATCTAGATCTAGTGTCTCGTGGTGAAAAATCTCACTATTCAACAACAGATCACGCACGGACCCACCGACCAAATAAAGCGGAATAGAGGCATCGGCAAAGGCATCGATCAACCGACTCAAACGATGTTCGATATATGAAAACAACCCATTTTGAATGGCTTCTTTAAAATCCGTCATTAACCCAACGACCGAGCTCGAATGTTTTTCATCTCAGAAACTATCTCCAATGCTTAACTGGTAAAGTCAGGAGCTTCAAGTTTTAGATCTACTCCTTCAATTGCGGCTAACGAAGCTGCCACAGACATTCGAAGAGCCTCTAAATCATAGCCTCCTTCTAGAAATACCAGCCGACGACCCGCCGGCACCAACTGGAAAAGCCAGGAAATCAGTTGGGCAAAGTCAATAGATGTTAGTCCCAAATTGGTCAAAGGATCCAGATAATGGGCGTCAAACCCCGCCGATGCAATAACCCAGGTAGGTTGAAACTTTTCGACTTCGGGTGTTAGAATTTCATCGACCAACCGCATATACGTTGCACCCGTGGTACCGGCTGGAACCGGAATGTTTATTGTTGTACCAAATCCTTTGCCAATCCCAACTTCAACCGCAGATCCGGTACCAGGAAAGATCCCTCGCTGGTGCAGGGAAACGTACATAACATCAGGTTCGTTTAAAAAGATTTGCTGAGTACCATTGCCATGGTGAGCATCGTAGTCAAAAATGAGAATTTTTTCACCTTCATCCAAGAGAGCTTTACTAGCTACCGCAACATTATTAAACAGGCAAAAACCCATAGCCAAGTCTGCACTTGCATGATGACCGGGTGGCCTCACAGCTAAAAATGCGGCATCGGCCTCGCATTGTCTAAGCCTTTGAATTGCATCAAGTCCGGAACCAGCTGCGATTAAAGCGGCTTCCCAAGAACCCACTGACATTAAAGTATCAGCATCCAACTGGCCACCATGCTGGGAAAAACGATGTAAAAAGTGAACGTATTCAGGTTTGTGCACACGGATTATTTCAAGAGGAGAAATAGGTCGAATCTCAAAAAACTTCACCAGCTCACCGACAGTTGAGTCTTGTACTCCCTGAAGTACCGCGTCGAGACGCGCCGGGCACTCAGGATGCGCATACCCTGCTAAGTGAGCTTTAAATTTATGGTGGGTTCCAACCAACGTGGTCACTGTTACGAGCTTAGACCAAACATTGTTCTAGCCAAATAAGCTGGGGCATGTGAAACTTGACACTAAAAATTTTGACCAATTTAGTTAGTTAGTCATTGATAGTAAATCAGGTGCCTGTAGCATGAACCCTATCCCAATGATTGTCGCTATGAAGTTCACCCGAGTCGAGTCCAATGGCTGATAATATCACCCAATCTGCTAAAAATACCAAGATAATTAGCGGCAAATCACCTTTTCCAAAAGACCACTATCGATCCCAAAAGTCCGCTCCAGCAAGAGTTAAAATTTGTAAATTTGCGCACAAAATAGCGCTTGGTCAAATTATCTCTCGAAAACTAGCTGTCGCCGTTTTTTTTATACCGTTGATCTTCGGATTCGGGGTTATTTCTGCTTCTGGCGCCACAACTAAACCCAACATTTTTATTACCAATGGGCCAACAACGATTCGTATCAATTCTCCATCAGATATTTCGATCCTTGCAACCAACATTCCGGCGAACGCATTCGTAGAGGCTTTACTCTATCCAAAGCTACAAAGCAGATCTGAACTTAGCTATATGAGCTTTTACGGCGTAACGGGATATCCTCTAAGCTCATCTGAGGCGCAGGTTATACCCATGCAAAGTAACAGCAGCGGTTCACTAACACTTCCTTTGATTGTTACCAACACGACCAATCCTTCACCGCTGCCCGGCAACACGCTCGGATTAAATATTCCCGGCTGTGTTACAACCTGCCAAGGCGTGTATCCCATGGTCCTAGTCGTCATATCCAAAGGGGTGTCTATAGCCACCAAAGCTTTTCCGATAGCCGTACTGGATCAGAACCCTCCACAAACCATACCCCTAAACGTGGCGCTTGCGCTCAACGAAACCGCGTTACCCCAATCCCAATATTCAGAAGTGCTTCCACCACTTGCTAACCTGCTCTTGGCGAACCAAGGCACCTCCATGAGTTTGGTATTAACCGGTGCGACAATCGCAGCTGGCGAAAATTCTAAATATGCCAACGTAAGACTGGCTATCAAAGAAATTATCGACTGGGGACAAACACCAAATCATCAGCTGATTATAAATTCAATGTCAGCCCTTAATTTGAGTCAGATCTCTGAAAACAATCTGTTGGCATTCATCGAGCCAGACCTCAAACTTACTCAGCAAGTTGCGAATCAAGCCATACCATCAGCACTTGCTACCAATCAGACGTTTGTCAGCGACTATCCTCTTGATGGCGGTGCGCTTAAAGTGTTATCCCGAATGGGATATACCAAGATCGTCACGCCGTCATCGTCGGTAGCTATTCCAGACCAAAAATTCACTCTTACTTCTGGTCTTAAACTCGTAGCGGGAGATGGAAGTTCATTTGCGACTTTAGTTTTTGACCAAACTTTGGCACACGATCTTACCTTGGGTGAAACTAATTTTGAGCGTACCGCTCTACTCGTTGCAGATCTCCTTTCAATCTACGAAGACCAGCCAAATTATACAAAAACTCGTGTCGTGGCACTTGACATACCCATTAGCTCAGCACGATCCGTTCAGTTGGCCAATCAAGTACTAGCTGGCCTTAGTAGTGCAATGGTGGTTAAGCCAACAGACATACAAAACGCCTTCACCACGTTGGAAACCCAAACGCCAGTTAGCAACTGGGACAACACCTCAATATATAGATCCGATGTAAAAAACTCATTCAACGTGAAACCATTTTTAATAACATCGTCGCTAATTGACTCGTTTCAAAGTGCTAGCGCCAACGCAGAACTAATAAATCAACTCCGCATTAGTCTTTACTCTGCTTTAGGCAGTCCGTCTGAACTTCCTCATTCCCAGCAACGTCTCACTTTGATTAGAGACCAAATCGGCAATGATTTCGCCAGTGTAGATCTCACCCCTAATCACACGGTCACAATGACTTCAAGTCGGGCAAGTATTCCAATTTCAATCAGTTCTAGATCCACAACACCGCTACGCCTGTTACTTTCCATAAAAAGCGATCGTCTTAGAATACTTGGATCCTCAACCAGGGTTGTCGAGGTTGGCAATCAGACGAACACCGTAACCTTCGTGGTGGCAACTAAAACCCTTGGCATATTTCAAGCGAATCTATCTTTAATGACCCCTGATGGCAAAGTACTCGTTTCGGCAACCACGCTTCAAATCCGTTCACTTACTTTTACCATCGCCGGGGCAGCTCTTACAATATTTGCGGTATTGATTCTCGCCCTTTGGTGGATTCAAACCTTGCGTAAAGGAAAATCACGGAACAAAAACTTAATTCCAAAGGCACCAGTTGATCAAACGACTTGATATCACTGCCTTTAGCTCAACTCTGCGACGCCGTAATGCCGGAGCGATGGCAATGGGCACGCTTATATCGCGTGTCACGGGATTATTACGTCTATCAGTCCTAAGTTGGGCACTTGGTATCTCCACCCTGTCCGACATTTTCAATCTTGCAAATAATGCGCCCAACACTTTCTTTGATCTTTTAATCGGAGGGGTATTAGCATCTACGCTCGTGCCAGTCATGGTCAAAGCCTCTTCTCGAGTCGCCCGCGATCAAGCCGCCGAAGATTTATCTGCGCTCATTACGGTCATGACCGGGGCACTATTAATTGCTACTCTGGTCTTTGAGTTGATCTCTGGTCCGATTATCAGCGCATATTTGATCGGAAACCATACGCCGACCAAACAAATCCAAGTAAGAGCAGCGGTCAACTTATTGCGTTTTTTCGCGCCTCAGTTATTTTTTTACGGAATTGTTTCACTACTTACCTCGCTATTGAACACCAAGCGACATTTCGCTATACCTGCGTACGCACCAATCATCAATAACTTTTTCGCAATCGTCACTTTTGTAGTATTCAGAATTTCTTTTTCTCATGTATCTAGCAGTCAAGAAATCATAGCTTTAAGCCACTCGTCGCCCGAGCTATGGCTGTTGGGACTTGGCACCACTTTTGGTGTCGTATTTCAAGGCCTTGTCATCGTATATGCCATAAGAAAAAAGGACTTCGGACTTCGGATAAACTTTGACCTGTTCAACCCGGCGGTCCGCGAGGTCTTAAACCTCTCCGGATGGACGTTCGGGTATGTTTTAGCCAACCAAATTTCGCTTTTTTTTATTCTCGCGCTTGCTGACGCCCACTCCCCCGGGTCAGTAAGTTCATATAACAACTCATATCTGTTCTTCCAGCTGCCATACGGAATCGCAGCGTATTCGGTGATGGCCGCCATAATTCCTGACTTGGCAGAAAACATCACACATGGAGAACTATCAGGGTTCAAACGATCACTAGCACGTGGTCTTCGGATATCGGTTTCGTTGCTAATTCCAGCGACCGCAATTTATGTCTCAATGTCTACACCTATCGTCGCGCTTTTGTTGGGACATGGCGCAGCATCGGCACATGGTCTAAAATTGACAGCCTCCTCGTTGGTGGCCTTGGCGCTTGGACTTCCGGGATTTGGACTGTTTTTGGGATGCATCCAAGCACTTCAGTCCGCTCGCCTAGCTAAAAGTGTATTTTATGTCTATTTGTTTGAAAATACCGTTAACATTGTTCTGGCATTAGGCCTGGTCGCAAAATTTGGAGTATTTGGCCTGTCCCTGTCAGTCTCAATTGCCTATTTTTTCGCGGCAATAATGGCCTACTTCACTCTCGCACATTACGAACTGGCACCAAGAGCAAAAACGATCATGTTGTCTTGGTTAAAGATTTCCGTACCGTCACTTATAATGGGAATTGTCGTTTGGTACCTTGTAAAACGACTTGGAACACCGCACGGCGTGTCATTAGTCATTGACGTTATCCTAGAACTAGTGACGGCTGCGGTATCCTTTGGCGGCGTAACGCTCCTAATATATATTTCTGCTACCCTATTTACGTCGAGGAGTTCCAAGTGAGACGTGTAAAGATCGTAACCGATTCCGGTTCTGATATCCCTATTGACATCGCGACGGAGCTCGAAATTGACGTTGTACCCCTAACTATCACCTTTGGAGACACGTCATACACTGAGTTGACCTCGAAAACATTCTGGGAAAAAGCAGCCGCATCAGATGTGCTTCCCCAAACCGCAGCACCGTCAACAGAGGCTTTCGCCAATGCTTTCAAAAAGGCAGCCAATGTCGGATACCGTGAAATTCTTTGCATTTGTCTTTCGTCGGACCTTTCAGCAACCTTTCAAAATGCAACAAAGGCTGCTGAATCCACGCGTAGTGATGAAGTTTCAATTGAAGTCTTCGATTCGAGATCGGCCACATATGGTGAAGGGTCTTTAGCGGTATATGGAGCTCAAAACGCAGATTTGCCGCTTGGATCACTGCTGGATGCGGTAAAAGACCTAGCATCGCGCACCAGGGTCTTTGGAACTCTCAATACTCTGGAGAATTTGAGAAAAGGTGGACGAATTGGAAGCGCAGCAGCGACGCTGGGTTCGATCCTATCTATCAAGCCCATTATCGAAATTCGAAACGGTGTTGTGGAAGCGCATGCCAAACAACGCACCAGAAGACGGGCGCTTGAGTACATCTACGACCTCGTTGCTACCGAAGGTGATCGGATCGAATCGATTTCGATCATCTCCGCGCAAGCAACCGATTTAGACGAGTTTGTCGCGCGAATAAGCGAGATCACCAAAATCAAAGAGATCTTAATATCAGCAATAGGGCCAGTAATTGGCACTCACGGCGGCGAAGGTATGATAGCTGTATGTTTCAGCACCAAGCCTAACTAACATTTTAGTCTAAGCTCATTGCCAAGTATTTACCAAGACACAGCATCGGAGATTCGATGTCACCAAATAACAAAGAAATTGCCAGCAAAGATCAAAAGCCAGAATGGTCAGAACGTGCAGCACAAATGGTCGTTGATTTAGCTGATTCGATACGTGAAAAAGGTATCAGCCCAATTTATCGAATGATCAGATTGGTAATTTATGGAATCGTCGCCGCAATTCTCTTAGTTGTTATAGCAGTCCTTTTAATGCTTGTTGTGGTAAGAGTGCTAACTGATTATGTCTTTTTCAATCAGGTATGGATCACTTATATGGTCTTGGGATTGATTTTTATCGTTTTGGGGTTTCTATTGTGGTCAAAGCGAAAAGCAAATTCCAAGGAGAAGTAACAAAATATGTCCAAAAATGTTAAAGTTGCGATTATAGGATCCGGGCCGGCAGGCCTTACTGCTGCCATTTACACCGCGCGAGCAAATTTTGAACCAGTAGTAATCGAAGGCGAGATTTCATCCACCTCGGATCAACCCGGCGGACAACTTATGCTTACGACAGATATCGAAAACTTTCCGGGCTTCATAAACGGTATTGATGGTCCGTTGCTCATGGGAAATTTTAGAGCTCAGGCAGAGCGTTTTGGTGCAGCGTTTCACACGGCAAAAGTGACTCGGGTTGACTTTAGTGAGCGCCCATTCAAGCTTTGGACGTCAGATGCTAACGAGGACGAACCAACATACATTGCTGATTCGGTCATAGTTTCAACTGGAGCACGCTCGATAATGCTCGGGCTTGAAAAAGAACTTGAACTAATCGGCCACGGTGTCTCAACATGTGCAACGTGTGACGGGTTCTTTTTCCGCGGCAAAGAAATAGCGGTTGTGGGTGGCGGCGACTCCGCCATGGAAGAGGCGCTTTTTTTAACCAAGTTTGCTACACGGGTTTTTGTGATAGTAAGGCGCAGTGAACTACGTGCATCCAAGATCATGGCCGACAGAGCTAAATCTAACCCGAAGATCACTTTCATCTGGAACTCCGTAGTCACCGAACTGATTGGAGACTCCTCACTAGAGGCGATAACTCTTCGCGATACCCTTACAAATGACGAAACTAAGCTTCCTCTTTCCGGGTTATTTGTAGCTATTGGACACGCGCCCAATACGGACATTTTCGACGGTGTAATCGACTTAGACGATGCCAAGTACATTGTTACCCATGATGGCACATACACATCTATTGCAGGGGTCTTCGCTTGCGGTGACGTACAGGACCACACTTATCGCCAGGCGATAACTGCCGCTGGATCTGGGTGTATGGCCGCTATTGACCTTGAACGCTACCTCGATTCAGGCGAGACCCACTAATCGGAATACCTTATAGCCACAGGTGGTTATTCAAAATACCATAGTCATAGAAAGAAACAATTTATGAAAGTACTTAGTGATTCAACATTTGACGAAACTCTCTTTTCAGAAGATCTATTGTTAGTGGACTTTTGGGCAGAGTGGTGCGGACCTTGCAAGATGATCGCCCCGATACTAGAAGAAATCAGCCATGAAAAGAAGGGGGTACTCGAAATAGGTAAACTTGATGTTGATGACAACATGGAGACTGCACGACGTTATGAAGTGATGAGTATACCAACTTTAATACTCTTCAAAAAAGGCGAACCTGTAGCAAGACTTGTAGGAGCAAGATCAAAATCAGCACTTCTCAAGGAAATAGAGAATCACCTCTAAAAAAGAATGACTCAGCTGAATCAGGCACGGTGGACTTTCCAATTTCGCCTGATTCAGCACCAACTTTTACAACTCACCTGCAAAGACTACTTACCCAATGTGGGTACGTCGTAATTGATAATACTGGCACTTATGGTATTTCAACCAAGAGCCATGTGCGCGCGTTTCAGCGATCAAAAGGACTGAATTCAACTGGGCTCTGTGACGTAACTACTTGGAAGCTTTTAGTAGAAGCACACTGGAAGCTCGGCGACCGACTTCTATATCTAAAAACACCAATGTTTCGCGGTGACGATGTTGCCCAAATGCAAGGAAAGCTTTCCTGGCTCGGTTTCGATACCGGCAAAATTGACGGTACGTTTGGACCCAATACCCATAAAGGTTTGGCAGACTTCCAAATAAATGTTGGAATGACAGGAGATGGGATTTGTGGACCAGGAACCATCGCAGAGTTAAACCGTAACTACGGTCGTAGTTCACTCACTATCTCCAATGTCAAAGAGCTCATTCACTTTGACGCACTCGCAAACAAATCGATAGATAAGCGAATCGCAGTTGCGTCAACGCTTGCCCTATCCGTCAATACTGACCTCTTACGCGGCTCACTGAACCGTGCAGGATTCCAGGCTATAAATCTTTGTCATCATGATCTAACTACGTTGGCGACATTGTGTAATAACGCTGAGGTAGATTTAGTTATTTATCTGGAATACCTTCCAGATCTCGAATCAACTATCGCCTACTTTAGGGGATTTCAATATACGTCAGAAATTGGAATGTCCATTGCCGAACACATTTCAACTCAAATAGTCGACACTTTGGCAAAATATCAGCCCGATAACAAAATCTTGCTTGAAGGCTCAAAGCACCGCATACTCCAGTTAACAAATGCGCCGTGCGTATTGATCTCACTTGGACATGGAAATATTTGGACAGCCGGCGCAACAGTACTTACAACGGTATTAACTGACGCCCTCAGCAGCTGGTTTAACAGATTCTAAACCTTTTACACAGGTTTATCCACACCTGTGTAAATCTCTAATTTAGGTCTATATTTGACCTCAACCTCAGGTATAACCTAAGCAACCAATTACCTAATTCAACGATCTTGGGCCCACCACAATAGCTGGCAAAAACACCACACTTCGCAACTACTCAAATCAGGTGCACACCCCACAGTTAAAATTGTCATCAGCAAGTCTAAATTTATAACTGCTACCTTCATAAATTACCTAAAAAACAAACCAAAGAAATATCTAACTTCCTATTGTGCTATCGACATAAATTCTTCGCTTGTGTAACCGGATATAATCCTGTACCTTGCGTTGGCACCGGTAGGCTGACAGCGAATCACAATCACAAAGTTATGACCGCCCACGTCGGCTCGAAGCATTCGCTCTTTTTGTTCTTGGCTTATGTATCCCGACAATCCCACACTAAAACTCGATACTCAGTCGCAGGACTAACACAATCCTTTTCAAATAACAAATCGCAAATTATTTTTATCCGGCAAAATTAACGACAAAAACATACAACACAAACAATACCCAGTAGTTGACAAACAACGTAATTGTCTTATTTTACTAAATCATTCGACGCTGCGAAAAAGATACAAACAACATACTTCCATCAAACTTCACACATAGTTATTTCAGGCGCATCTAGAAGCGAGGTCAAAGCTAAAACCCGACACTAGCAAAGAAAATTCCGTCGCGTCTACAACACATTCATGGTCACCTGTCAACCCTGCAGATCTCGACCAGATTACCCGACTTAACTTACAACAAAACGTGCGGAAACTCTAGAAAACAACGCTCTTTTTCTTTACGACAAACCAAGTGGGTTAATTCATTCAAACCGAACCCTTACCCCAATTACAAAAGAAAACACAACGACCAAACAAACGCAAACTTTAACTCCTGGTACTCAAGAACACATCACGTCTGTCTTAGGTTGATAAGCATTAAGAAATACTCAAAACAATCACACATCAGACAGACTTTACTCTTGGTTCCCATCTTCCGCAAATAGGTGACTAAATTGACGGCCAGCAGACCGCGATAATCTCAAGGACACTCAGCTTTGATTTGAAGTCACCGGCGGCACTCCTGCGGTGGATACTATGAGTGCTCTCAGACTTGCTTTGCCTGCCATATTGTCCAAATTGGCGTTTGTCGATCTGGCGAAGAATTTTGGGTGGTTTGGTTTCACTCAGGTGGCAATCGCATTGCGACATTGATTTGGGTAAATTGATCTGTTGTGGATAATTCGCGTTCCGCTCAAACGCTGTTAGTGAAGTATTTCGTAACGTTACGATATTATCTCCCCTGGACGAGATTGGCCCCTTAGTGGAATCCGCCTATGATCCGTAGCCCGCTGGTTTCTATTTCAGAAGGAATTGGGAATCTGAGCTGATTTGACTTTCAAGCTGAGCGAGAGTCCGCTTTGCCCTTTCCAGCAGCAGCTTCAGGCCGAGGTCTGATTTTGCGGTACCAATAAGACGGACGAGCTTTTATCCCAAACTTCATTCGCCAGTTCCTGTTCCATGATTCTTACTGTGGTGGTGGAGAGATATTTGGACATTTCGATCGACATATCCTGATATTATTTTAGGTGACTAATAGTCACCTGGAAATCAAAATCAGAAAACACAAATATCCAGGTCAGAGATTTACTCCCTAACCCCGGAAGGTCGAAAAGTAGCTTTTTTGTAAAAAGTGCGGAAGTCAGGGCATCACGTCTGTCTTAGGTTGATAAGCATTAAGAAATACTCAAAACAATCACACATCAGACAGACTTTACTTATGGTTGTCTCAAAATGTCTAAAGCAGACACACCGATCGCCCAAAACTATTGACGGGCCGAAAAACTGAAGCAAATTAAAGTCGTACAATAACCTTTCAAAAGTTCTTCTGCTTTGCCACTCCCCTAAATCCCAAGCCACTACTATTAAGGATTGAGTGCCGACCCGAAATCTAACCGATCTACTCGAGTCAATGGTAGCTTCGGCAACCTTCCAAGAATACTTCTAATAAACTCTGTCACTTCGCTCCATGCGTACTTTATCGCTAAGGCAATATGCAAGTAGGGTTTCCAAAGTCCAAACAGTGCCTCCATAAAAACGCGCAAATTATCTTCACCTTGCCCTGGCTATACAGCTCTAGCTCGATCCACAAGCAACTTCAACATTGTCCTGATAGTCGAAGTCCTGATAGTCGAACTAACTTCTCAATCGCTATAAACCTATTTTCACAGCCCAACAGATTCCAACTACCGCGCTTTTCGAATCGGAGTTAAAAACAACCCGCTTGCCATGAGGGCACTCTATCCTCTCACAATCGCCCTAGGAGGTATTAAGTCAATTGCCCAATGTAACAGGTACATCCAGCTAAAGATCCGCACTATATTGGACTAAGTCAAGACACATCCAGTTTGAATGTTTCACGTGAAACATTCAAACATCTAACATGATTTGAGTTGCCGGTGAGCAGGGATGAACCAAGAATAATCGCGATCGCAAACCAAAAAGGCGGCGTAGGCAAAACAACCACTTCCGTAAACTTGGCTGCCGCCATCGCAGAAACCGGACGTAGAGTACTGGTCATAGACTTAGATCCACAAGGAAACGCAAGTACTGGGTTGGGAATAGACATCCGATCACTCGAAAACACCATCTACGATGTCCTGCTACATGATGTGAGGCTTGAGGACGCAATCGAACCAACTGCTGTAAAAAATCTCTTTGTCCTACCGGCCAACATAGACCTTGCGGGCGCAGAAATAGAACTTGTCAGTGTATTCAGCAGAGAAAGTCGCCTTAAAAAGAGAATAGAAGAAGTACGAGGTGATTTCGATATAACAATTATCGACTGCCCCCCCTCCTTGGGATTACTAACGATAAACGCCTTTGTCGCAGCAACAGAAATTATCGTCCCAATTCAGTGCGAATACTATGCGCTAGAAGGTCTCACCCAGCTTTTTCGAAATGTCAAACTAGTAAAATCCAACCTCAATCCTGAACTCGACGTCAAATCAATTATTTTGACAATGTATGACGCTCGTACAAAGCTTGCAGAACAAGTAGCCGACGATGTCAGGCAACATTACACGAACATCGTTTGCAAAACCATAATCCCAAGAAGCGTCCGTTTGTCAGAAGCACCATCATATGGACAACCAATTACAGTCTTTGATCCAATCTCTCGAGGAGCAGTCGCTTACCGAGAACTAGCAAAGGAAGTACTTTAATGGTGCGAAAAGCCGGATTAGGACGTGGCCTTGGTTCCTTGATTCCCCAAGGAGATCTGGAAGATCGCGAAACCAGCTATCGGCAGATACCGACCACACACATTCGCCCAAATCCCAATCAGCCTCGAAAAAGCTTTGAAGAAGAGACGCTTTCCTCATTAGCTGCATCGATAGCAGTAATGGGGATCATCCAACCCATACTCGTACATGAGATTGACGACGGACAATATCAGATCATTGCCGGAGAAAGGCGTTGGAGAGCCGCTCGCAGGGTAGGGATCGATACTGTACCTGCCATAGTACAAACAACAGATGACAAAACTAATTTAGAACAAGCGCTGGTTGAAAATCTTCATCGCGAAGACCTCAATCCCATCGAAGAAGCTATGGCTTATCAAAGTCTTATAGAAGAATACGCCTTCACACACGAAACGCTAGCGACTCGCGTAGGCAAATCGCGTGCTGTGATCACCAACTCTATCCGTCTTCTCCAATTACCCACCACGGCACAACGGCTCCTAGTAGACCGCAAGCTCAGTCCAGGTCATGCACGTGTAATTCTCTCGAATCCAGATCGACTAATTCAAGAAGCTCTCGCCAGAAAGGTTGCAGAGGAAGATCTCTCGGTTCGCGCATTAGAAAAACTTGTGAATGAAACCTCTGGGAAAACAAGTCACGCGACACCACCTAAACCTAAACATTTTAAGCCGGTAGCAATAATAGAACTTGAACAATACCTAGAACAGGCTTTAGATGCAACTGTTGCAATTCAAATGCCAAAAGGCGGCGTAGGCAAAACAAAGGGTAAAGTTACTATCGAATTCGATAATCTCGAAGACTTAAAACGAATCGCACAGCAAATGACGGTTGAGGGAACAAACTAGAGCTGCTACCATAACGGATTTTTTAGTATTTGGGAATATTGGCGTGCCCCTGCTGGGCGAAGAGATCTAATCTTTCTTAACACTGCATAATGCCGCTCTCGCACTACGACGAACTCTGGACCTTTAACGCCTAGCTTGGCAAGAACATCGGTCCTCCATCTCAACCCAGCATCACTATTCGGTGGCTCAGACACTACAATTATTCCACCAATCCGAACAAAAGGCAGTCCAAGTTCAACCAGCAATGCCGGATTGCCAAAACATCGCGACACCACGACATCAAATTGTGACATTAAATCGGCCCGCAGTTGTTCGGCTCTCCCAATTAAAATAGACACACGGTCCAAAATACCCAGCTCCTCACATGAATGTTTAGCATGTGACCCTCTTTTGGTCATAGACTCTAGAAGGCAGAATTGCCAATTTGGAGCTAACACTGCCATTGGGAGGCCCGGAATCCCAACACCAGAGCCAAGATCGAGAATTGATACATGGGCATTAAATGAAAAATCTCTTCGAACTACATCAATGTAATTCGAAGAGATATCCAGTAAGTCCTCCAACGTATCTGAACCGATACCACCTATAAGCTTTCCGTGTTCGTACCAGCGACGCAGTGCATCGGCTTCTACGGGGGAAATATCACGGTATGCCACAGATACGCTAAATACGACTAGTTATATGCGTCTACTTCGCTCCTGGGCGCAACAACTACATAACGACGAGGCTCACGACCTTCGGAAATCGTCTCGACACCTTCGATTTCACTCATAGCATCGTGAACAATCTTACGGTCCGCAGAACTCATAGGTTCCAACGCTCTTTGTTTCCCAGTAGCAATTACATCAGAGGCAACCCGCTGAGCAAAGGCCTCTAAGCTCGCACGGCGCTTTTCCTTGAAACCACCTATATCCAAAAAGATACGTCCATTCGCACGACGAAAACGGTTCTGCACGCTTGCGCGAGCCAACTCTTGAACGGAATTCATTACGTAACCTTTTGGTCCGATTAGCAGCCCGTAGTTCGAATCACCGGTAATAGCAATCGATACGCTGTCACTCTCAATTGCTTGCACTTCTACCTGACCCGCCATCTGAAACTCCCGCATCAAACCCGCAAGAAAAGCCTGTGCTGCCCCGGCTTGCTCGACCATAGGTACCGGATCCTCTTCTACCTCTTCACGTGCGGCTTCATCGTTCATTTTCGTTGGCATCCTTCTAGTGTGTTTTTCCGAATCATTCGCCACCGGTCGAGATTCTCTCTCTCGTTTCCCAACTGGAGGTTTGTTATCGTCTTCGAATTTCTTAGACTCCGACCGATCGTCTCGTCGTCGACGGGTTCGTCTATTCAAATCCTTGCTTCTTGGAATGCTTGGTATCACACGTGCACGCACACGTGCCTCGCGCTTGGTTCTGCCAAACATTCCCGCTTTTCCCTCATCTAAGACTTCGTATTCGGCCTCACTGCCATCTACACCTAATAGATCAAGCGCTGAAGCAACTGCGTCCTCGACACTTTTTCCTGTAGTCTCTACCCATTCCATTTCCGCTATAAAACCTTTGTATTCTGTAACGGCGGTGATCTAACGCCGTTTTTTCCGTTTATTTCTATTTCTCGCCTGCTGGGCATTTGATCGCGGTTGAGTAGATCCTCTAGTCCCGCCATTTTGCCCTGACTTATCCTTTTTTGCCTGATCGGCTTGCTCTCTTAGTTTCTCTAAAAACCCAACCCTCGGAGGCTCCACATAAGTACCGGCTGCCTTGGCTTCCTTTGTCTCTGTTGCTTTCGCGCGGGCCTGAATCGAATGATTTCTAAGCACGGGATCATGCCGCCACATTAGCTCCTGTTGAGTTATCCTGAACAAAGAGGACACAATGAAGTATACGTTTACGCCCGAAGGAACGCCGATATAAATGACACCAAACATCAACGGCGTAAATTTCATTATCATCGCTTGCTGAGGATTTGCATTCGCAGCTGCTGGATTCTTTGAATAAATCTGCCAGGTTGAAACAAATACCAAGCCAATAGCAAGTACTACTAATAGATAATAGGGGAGTGCCGCAAAGAAACCGTTATGAACATGTGTAGCAGCCGTTCCTAAATTGAGTCCCAAAGAATGCATATTGCCATTATTGGCAATAAGGTTCTTATACAATAAGGTTGAATGGCCAACGTACTTTGGTGACGCTGTCCCGTTGGGATTCTTGTTGGTCAAACCTCTAATCACATCGTACATCACAAACAACAAAGGAAACTGCAACAACATCGGCAGACAACCGCCAGCAGGAGACACTTTGTTCTCCTTCATGAACTTGGTCATCTCTTCGCTTTGTCTAGTTTTGTCACCTTTATATTTGTTTTGCAACGCCTTTAGCTCGGGCTGAATACGCTGCATTTCCAACATAGACCGCGTACTCATCTGTGTCAGTGGGTAAACCACTATCATTACCGAGACCGTTAACATTGCTATCGATAGCGCATAACTATGCACAATGCCGTAATAAAATGCGATCAGCCCAGCTAAAAGCTCAAATAAGGGCTTAAATAAGTCACCCACAAACGCCATTAAACTGCCTTTTTTCTTATTGGGTCAGGAACCGGGTCGTAACCAGAACCACCCATTGGATTACACTTAGCAATTCGTTTTGTCGCCAACGCAAACCCTTTTACAATTCCATGCGTCTCAATTGCCTCAAAAGAGTAATCCGAACAACTCGGATAAAACCTACATGGGGACACTCTTCCCATCCGTAGTTTCTGATATATCCGAATTGTTCCTAGAACAACTTTTTTCAATTTACTCACCTAAGCGTTCTCATCGCATTACTAAAGCCCCGAGTCAGTCTCGCTGAGACAACCTGCTCTTGAAAATAAAACCTTCAAGGTATCTTTCAACGAGTAAAAATCGTTAGGGGTTAGTTGGCCACGAATCGCTATCAGATACCATCCCGAGCTTATCTTCTCCCGGTCGGTACGTACAATCTCTCGAATCTGCCTGCGAACCTTGTTACGCTTCACAGCATTACCAAATTTCTTTGGTATTACAATTCCTAGCTTGATAACAGCTTTTTTTGGCATCTGCTCATCGGTAATCTTGATGAATTTCAAAGAAACTGACCCTTGCGCTACTTTTTTACCAAAACGCCGCATTTCTGAAAAGTCATTTTTACCGGAAAGCGATGCTAGCTTCGCCACCTATACCGCTGGCTTTAAGCGCTTAGCCGGGCGCGACCTTTGGCTCTACGCGCCTTTAGGATTGCCCTTCCAGCTCGTGTAGCCATTCTGTGACGAAAGCCGTGTTTTTTCGACCTCTTTCGATTATTAGGTTGAAATGTTCTTTTCAAGTCATTACTCCAAAACTTATTCAAAACCGCCGAACTGGCGCATTATGGACAAAATTCCATAATAGTCTTTATTAAAGAAATTCACCATGCAATTACGGGCATGGTTTCAATAAGTTGTACGTTTTACACCTAATTCTTGACGTGCCGTGTAATTGTCAACCAACAAATACCTTGTCGCCTTTGGCAATAGTATCCATTTTGGTTTTTAGCAGCCAATTTTTTACTTGTGTTTGACGCAGACGTCGCCGCTAACGTCTTTAATTCGAAAATATTGTTGAACTAGGCCACCCAAACCACCAGTTTTGTTGATGGCTTGCGTCAAGAAACTTGAGCTAGCAACCAAAGAATAAGTCTTAGTTCAAGCAACTATCGTTTCGTGTTACAAATTACAAGTTTGGCACTCACGGCAACCAGAATTACAATGATCGTTTCCAGCAATTTATGCAAGCATTGGTCTAGGTTTGGTATTTAGAATATGAACCGCAATATGCTTATCTTCCACATCTGTGGATAGATGTGTGGATAACTCCGTATCGATTGGGGAAATCAAAGATGGAAACCGCCGAAAATATCTGGAGGATGTGTCGGCCAAATCTCATGGAAAGAGTCGCAGAGTCGGCTTGGTTTGCGCTTTTCGAAACTGTCATTCCTGTTTCGCTAGATAACAACGTACTTACCTTGAAAGTGCAGTCCACAATTGCCAAAGCTCGCATTGAAGAACGCTACATGGATCAAATAATAGAAGCGCTTAATCAGGTGGGAATTAATCGGCCGAGCGTTGTAATTGAGTTTAACAAAAGTAGTGAATCTAACTATGCTGGAGAAGAACGTCGATCAAGGACAAGAGACGACAACCAACTATTTAGCAACAGTTCAAATCGGCAACCAGAAAAAC
>JAJYGT010000045.1 GCA_021785005.1 Actinomycetes bacterium | reverse complement strand
GTTTCTTGTGGAGTTATTTAATCTCTGAAAACCAAGCTTGTACTGGGATTACTCCTCGATTCGGGGGCTCTGGAGATCCACATCTATGTCATAAGAGCCCTAAATACTTTACTCTTGCGTCGGATCGTCTTTTAGATCACCGATTTGATGTATTTTAGATCGCTCTCATCAATAACTATTACGGTTGAAATTCCGTTCATTTTTTCACTCACAATTACCTGCCAGTCCTATCACTCAAAAGGTAATACAAGGGCGGTGAATTATTAATTCCCACCAAAGTCAACGACATCCCAACTTGGGACTTCGGTGTGGCGTAATATCAGGTCTTAATATTGGAATTGCTCCAATGGCAATTTCTTGAACACGAAATATTCCAATATCCGACATGATTCGGTCCCTACCTGGTCTTACGCGGTGAAATTTTGGAACAGCAAAAGCGTTTTTGAAAAACCGACAATTTAGCACTTCTAAAATATGCTTAGAAAAAACAGAGAAAAGTCAGCGACTCATAAGCTATGTTATCGAGCAAAGGTTGGTGCGGTTTGGTTTTCGCTAAGGTTTTGACTGTATCAGATGGCGTCGCGCATGGCACAAGACAGGACAAATCTGGTCTTGCTTTGGTTGAATTCCTAACTGAGTCATCATTTGAGGTAGTGGACCACAAAATTACTCCAGATGGATTTGATGAGGTATCACAGGTCCTTGTCGATCTTTGTGATAATTTCAGTGGTTTGATCGTTACTACCGGGGGAACCGGATTTTCAGCTAGGGATGTGACGCCTGAAGCGACTAAACGCGTGTGCGAGCGAATTGCACCGGGTTTTAGCGAATATATGCGCGCAGTCAATAGACTCGGGATACTGTCTAGGGGAATTTCTGGAATTCGTGGAAGGTGCCTCATCCTAAACACTGTTGGCTCTTCAAAAGGTTGCGTTGAAATGCTCGGCGCCGTTCTCGAATATATCCCCCACGCCATCGCATTAATGTCTGATCCCCATAACCCTCACCCAAATAATAATGACCAAGAATAAAAAAATAGACGAGTCGCTCAACGATGCGCAGATGATGCAATTGGCAGCAAAGGTTTCTTTGGCATCACGAGATATCGCGAGACCCAACCCTTGGGTAGGAGCAGTGATCTTATCGGTTGATGGGACCCTAGCCACGGGTGCGACACGTTCACCAGGATCGAACCATGCAGAAATTGAGGCACTTAGCAAGGTCGGTGACAAGGCTCGCGGCGCCACAATGTGGGTAACATTAGAGCCCTGCTCACACCACGGGAAAACCCCACCCTGTACGAACGCGATTATAGACGCAGGGGTATCACGTGTAATCGTTGGGAGCATAGATCCTGATAAAAAGGTAAACGGACGCGGAATTGAGAATTTACGTTCGGCGGGAATCGAAGTTGTAACCGGCATCGAAACCGATACAGTTCAAGACCTTTTGGCACCATATCTAATTAGCAGAGTTTTAAATCGACCGTTTGTACTTCTAAAGATGGCCAGTACCCTTGACGGCTATATAGCGGCCGCCGACATGTCATCGAAGTGGATAACTAACGAAAAATCGCGCCGACAAGTCCAAAAACTTAGGCTTCAATCCGATGTAATAGTTGTAGGCGCTAATACCGTTCGATATGATGACCCGAGCCTTCGGGTCGTAGAATATCCCCTGCGGTCACCCAAACGGGTAGTGTTTGGCAAAATCCCAGATGGTGCGCGAATTCTACCCGCAATTGAGTTCCACGGGGAGGCATCAGATTTCATCCATAATCTATCTCTAGATGAAACACTAACTGTTATGGTTGAGGGTGGCGCGAGAGTCGCAAATTCATTCTTAGCTGACAACTTGATTGATGAATTTCATCTATTTATCGCGCCTAAAATCCTGGGAGGCAGTAATGGCGTGCGTCTATTCGAGGGCAATGGAGCATCGTCAATCGCCCAGGCAATTGACTTCGATTTATGCACTACCAGCCAACACGGCGGTGATATCGAATTGAAACTGCGCTCAAAGCGTGCAACCGAAATCCTAAAAGAGCTTAAACAAGCGGCAGTCGAGCCCTAACGAAGATTTTGAGCTCAGTTACACATCACTATCGTCTTTGAACTGCTTTAGCACCGAGTACATCTCAAGCGCGGCTAACGCTGAATCAAATCCTTTGTTGCCAGCTTTAATTCCAGCTCTTTCTTGTGCCTGCTCGATAGTTTCTGTGGTCAGTACACCCATAATGACGGGAACATTAGTCTCGAGTGATGCCCTAAGGATTCCAGACGCCATATTGGAAACCACAACGTCATAGTGGCTAGTAGAACCACGGATAATCGCACCCAGGCATATGACAGCCCCATACTTCCCACTCTGAGCTGCAAGTTTCGCAAAAAGTGGAAGCTCATTCGCACCCGGAACATAAGCAATATCAATTGACTCTGAACTGACACCATGGCGCACAAGACACGAACGCGCACCCTCGACAAGCGAGTCCACAACAGATTCGTTAAAGCGCGACGCAACAATCAAGATATTCGCATCGATTGAAGAATAATTGCCTAGATATACTTTGCCCATGAGCGATAAGAATACACTCTCGCTTGGTGTTATAGGTTCTTCCTTATCATTCAGTACACCTAGATCGCTAGATCCCGTCGATTATGTGGCCGAGTCGATCCTTTTTCGTCCGTAAATAATCGATGTTATTCGCATTCGGCGTGATATTAATTGGCACCCGCTGCACGATGTTTAGCCCAAAACCTCCCAAACCACCATACTTCGCCGGATTATTTGTCAACAGCCGCATTTGCGACACGCCCAAGTCGACTAAAATCTGGGCGCCTATCCCGTATTCTCTGGAATCCACAGGAAGTCCTAGTGACAGGTTGGCGTCAACCGTGTCGAGACCCTTTTCTTGCAGCGAATAAGCTCTAATTTTATGGGCGATACCTATGCCTCGTCCTTCATGGCCACGCAGATATACGATAGCCCCCTTGCCCTCGGCGGCAATTTGCGCCATCGCAGCATTTAGCTGAGGTCCACAATCACAACGCTGTGAACCAAACACATCGCCGGTCAGACATTCGGAATGGACCCGCACCAAGGTTGGTGTATCTGGGTTTATGTCACCCATGGTTAGTGCGAAATGGGTCTCGCCGTCAAGCAGAGATTCAAAGACATATCCAGTGAAGACTCCGTATTCCGTTGGAATCCTGGCTTCAGCGCCATCCACCCTGCGGACTAGTTTTTCCATTGCCCTACGGTATCGAACCAAGTCGGCAATCGAGATCATAATGAGATCGTGCGTTTTGGCAAACGACTCCAGTTCGTCGAACCTGGCCATGGATTTTTTATCTTTTGTCACGATTTCACAGAGAATGCCAGAAGGTATGAGACCCGCCAAAGCAGCTAAATCATGAGCAGCTTCTGTGTGTCCTTGTCGTTTTAGCACTCCTCCGTCGCGACATTTCAAGGGCAAAACATGTCCGGGGCGGGCGAGATCCACAGCTGTTGTGCTTGGATTCACTAAGGCCTGAATTGTCGCAGCACGATCATGTGAAGAAATGCCAGTAGTTATCCCATGCTTAGCATCAACGGTCACAGTGAACGCAGTCTTTTGACCCTCGGTGTTTTCGGTTACCATCAATGGCAATTCGAGGTGATCTAAGCGTTCAGCTGATAGTGAGATGCAGATCAATCCAGACGTGTAATCAAGGTAAAACGAAATCGCCTCCGCAGTAACAAACTGAGAAGCCATGATCAAATCACCTTCGTTCTCACGATCTTCGTCGTCAACAACAACCACCATTTGGCCGCGGGCTATCGCCTCAAGCGCCTCTGAAATCGGTGAAAGTGGCACCTGTCTCCTTTTGCTCGTTGACATACCGACGATTTCTTTGAGAAAAACCGCGTATTATTCCATTTATTTAATAACTGGGAGGAATAACAAGTCTAGCTAGATGTGCCTCGAGAACTCGCGTAACGTGCTTGGCGAGCATGTCAAATTCAAGATTCACAAGTTGTCCGATTTGCTTTTTCCCGAGTGTAGTAACTTCGTTAGTATGAGGAATTATTGCAACCTCAAGTTGATCTGATAAAGCTTTCACCACTGTCAGAGATACCCCATCGATCGCAATCGATCCTTTTTCTACAACAAGCATTCCATATGTCTTGTCGAACGATACTTGCAAATTAGGTGACTCGTGTACTACTGTACCAACGCAATCAATATGACCCTGTACAAAATGTCCACCAATTGCGTCGCCAACGGTCATCGCCCGTTCAAGATTTACAAAGTCGCCAATCTTCAAGTGTGACATAGTGGTACGAATAAGTGTCTCATCGACTAAGTCGGCATAAAAAACATCGTCGTTAGATTCGACTACGGTGAGACAACAACCATTTATGGAAATTGACTCGCCAATGCTGTACGAATTTGATACGCCGGGCCAACGGAATCCAAAGCGATGTTCTTGGATCGAATGAACTGTACCTATCGCTTGAACAAGTCCGCTAAACAAAGTGCACCTCATCTTGGTTTTGGACGATCCTAGTGTCGCGAAAGTGTTTCATCTAGATCCAAATATCATTTCATCTTGGGAAATATGCAATCCGTTCAACCAGTCTTTTGCTGGCATAGACGTTTTTCCCTCGGGCTGCACCATACAAAGTTCAAGGTATCCTTCTCCACATTTAACTAGCGAGCCGCTCAGCGACCCGACCTTCAGTTCTAAGAGTGAACTATCTTGTTCTGTTGGCTCCGATACCTTTGTCTTCGTGACATGTATGCGCTTTGTCCCTATTGTCGTCCATGCTCCACCGACACGCACGAGTGCGTCAACCTGTCGAGCACTTAGTCCAAAATCAATCTGTCTATCTAGCTTGGTTAATTTCGCGGCGTAAGTAACTTTGCCTTTTTGGGGCTGTGCATTTACAAATGCTTGTCCGCCAATTTCTAAGCTATTGACCAACATCTTGGCGCCTAGATGTGCAAGCTTCTTTCGAGTTCCTTGCGCGGTATCTGCAAAACCTAGCTCGATTTCTCGAACATCGAAAATCGCACCCTCGTCAAGCCCAGGTCCAATCTCCATAAGAGCTACGCCGATTTTTTCATCCAGAGCTAATATCGCGCGTTCTACCGGAGCAGCGCCTCTCCAACGTGGCAGTAAAGAAAAGTGCAGGTTGACAAACGGCGCTAATGCTAAGATCGGCTCCCGAATAATATGACCATAAGCAACCACAACACCAAGGTCAAACGATACGGTGGGAAGTAAATTAATGTCGTGAATCAAGTCAAGACCATTCTGTGTCGCAATTTCTCCCACGGGTGTCTCGCTAAGAGAACCGCCCCTAGTACGCCTTGAAGGCGGGTTCGTCAACACAACGACTGGCTCCATATGGTGCTCCAGGAGTCGCTCTAAGACAATTGCGGCCTCACTAGGTGATCCCAAAAATGCGACTTTAGGTCGTGGTGGAAGCTTTACGAAGCGCTCAATCGCATCCGAAACCACGTATCAAACCTTTCCAAGAGCGATCCTGCGAAGTTCCTTCTTGGCTTGGGATAGTTGGTCGGGATCAAGTCGCTCGATCAGCAGTATTCCATTTAGATGATCCAACTCGTGTTGAAACACTCTCCCCAAAAGCTCATCGCCTTCGATTGATAATTGGTTACCTTTTAGATCTAGGCCCTCGAGATGTACTAATTTTGGCCGAACTATTGGCCAATAGAGACCGGGAACGCTCAAGCAACCTTCTTCGTATGTCCATTCGCCTGCGGTTTCGGTAATTTTGGGATTGATCACAACCCGGGCACCATCTCCAACATCGTAGACAAAGATGCTCTTTGAAATGCCAATTTGATTTGCGGCCAAGCCCACACCTGGGGCTTCGTACATTACGCGAATCATTTCATCACAAAGTGACACGATTGATGAGTCAATGTCTAACACCTGGTTGGTGTTTTGTTTTAGTACAGGATCGCCGTAGGTACGTATAGGTAAGTTTGACACACAATGAATTCTACTTTGGACACAAGACAACACCTGACAACGGATTTTTACGATCCTGAACACGTAGACTTAATTGGAGAGCCCGTTCATTTGAGTTAGTTATGTGCCGAGTTATGTGCCGAGTTATGTGCAAATTGGCCACAGAATATTTTTGGACTCTCTTTGTTTTAGGACATGATTGAGATCTGTCGTTGACTTTTGATCTTTATTTAGCTTTCGACGTTGAAGTAGCGATTTTGTCAGCTATCGAGATCCAAATGGGCAACCACCTTTGCCGAATCAGACGACCGCGAGCCCCGACGGCGTCCTCTTGTTGTCCGACCGCCAAGCGGAATTTGGACCGCGCAGCAATGGTTCGTGCGTCGCCGCAAAAAGCGACTGGCCTTGGTTGTGTGCCAAAAGTTGTGCAAATTCCATTAGCTGAATGAAATGCTGGTGGTGGTCATGGTATCTAGGAAGTAAGAAATAAATCACCTAG
>JAJYGT010000175.1 GCA_021785005.1 Actinomycetes bacterium | reverse complement strand
TCTCCCACTCACGCTATGGGATCTTACGGATATGAAGCCCAGAGACGGCTCCGACGGAGTCCTTCGGTGGATTCAGGCTAAAACTTACAACAAGGTGTCAGCGGATACTTCGATCGAATAGCAACTCTTTTGAGTATGACCAGCCAACCAGTTAATTACATCTTCGATTGGCATTGGCTTTGCAAGTAAGTATCCTTGGATTTCGTCGCATCCAATGGCTTTGAGCGCATCAAGGGTAATTTTGTCTTCAACGCCTTCAGCAACCACGGTATAACCTAAGGCATGACTAAGGTCAATTACACCTTGTACGATAGCGTAATCTTTTTCACAGCTCGTCATTTTTTCAATATAGCTTTTATCGATCTTGATGGAAGATGCAGCTACATTTCTCAGGTGATTTAAAGAAGAAAACCCAGTCCCAAAGTCGTCAATACTAAATCTAAATCCACTTGCAGCAAGTCGATCAAATACACGCGAGGCGTTGTCTGGATCAGCAAGTGACATTGTCTCAGTAAATTCAAGCTCAATCAAGGAATGATCTATCGCTGCCGCATCCAATACGTTTTCAATGGTATCGGCAATTGTCTCGTCGGCAAAAAGGGAAGGGGAGAGGTTTATGGCAATCGGTAAACAGTATCCAAGCTTTCCCAATTGTTGCAGCAATAAAACTGTCTTTTTAAGTACCGTCTCGGTGAGAGCGCGAATTTGTCCGGTCTGTTCGGCCATTTTCACAAATTTATCTGGCGGTATAAATCCCTTGGTCAAATGGCGCCATCTAGCCAAGGCCTCAAAGCCGGTCAACCGATTATACCTTGCTGACATCTTGGGCTGAAGAAACACTTCAATTTCATCTTGTTCGATTGCCCGAGTTAAATTGGCCAGAAGTATAAGGTTCTCAGCAGTTGGTTCAGTGGACTTTTTCTCATAAAATTTAATTCTGTTTTGGCTTTCCTTGGCATCATACATTGCGATGTCAATTCGGCTAAGAACCGTTACGATGTCATGACCACAATTTGGCAAAACCACAGTTGCGCCAATCGAAGCAGTAACTGAAAGCTGTATGTTTACCAAATAAATAGGATCTGTTACCGTAGCGAGGGCGGCTTGTAAAATTTGTTCGAGTTCAATTTTACTAAGACTTGTGTCAACGGTGGTGAACATGCCAAACTCATCGCCACCGGTACGCGCGATCGTTATATTTGGTTGGCAATGATCCTTTAAACGCTGAGCGATCGTAGCCACGACCCGATCACCCACTTCATGACCCAGTGACTCATTGATCTGTTTGAATCGATCAATATCTAGGGTTGCCACGAGAAGTTTTTTACCCGTCTTGGTCTCGAGGTCTGCGATCGCATCTTTTAGCTCCTCGCGAAACGAATCTCGATTTAGCAATTGTGTCATACGATCGCGTCGAGCTTCGAGAATATGCGCTTTTTCTAATTCAGTTCGCTGTATAGTCGCGTTTAAGTTCGACATTAGACTTGAGAACAACTCGTTGAGTTCGTCAGTCAGAGTTTCATGGTCGGTCACAAGTATCACAAGCGCGCCAAGAATCGAATCTCGACCAACTAATGGAATTATTACGATTTTGTCAAGGGATTTGACACCGCCTATGTCGACACCACGACCACTTTCAAGGTCGTCAATGGTCGTTATGCTAACTTCATCGAGACAAATACCAATAAGCTGGTTTTGACGCGGGAAGAGCTGCACTGAAATAACAGAGCCGGGTTCAATCTCGTATTGTCCCGCGAGTGAGTTCCCGCCTTCTTGAATTGCGACAAAAAGCGTCCTTGTGCACCCATCGAGGTTTCTGATGCACGAAAGTGCGGAATAAATTGCACAGTCACTATCTGCGGTTAGCATAAACTGTTGGCTAAGGCCAATTAAAATTTGCGCATATTCTGCTTTTTGTCTGAGTCGATCTTTGGCGCGATGGCTCTCTGTCACATCTATCGCTACGCCAATTATTTCCCCCTCAGTATCGTTTTCATTACTTTCGTGGTTTAAATGAACCTCGATATAGGCACTACCTACGCGAATGTTCCCTTCGTAAGGCTCATTTTGATTCACCAAAGGTAGCAGTTGACACTTACCGTCTTCAGCCCCTGGTAATAGCCTTAGATTGCGGCCCTCCTCGATCTGCAACACTTCGAAGTCCTTTTGAAACTTGCGTAATCCGCCTGCAGCAAGAGTCACATTCCCAGATCTATTAACGCTAAACAACGAAATTGGCGCGTCCGCGAGGACATTCTTAAGTTTTGTAGAATATTCAGCTAAGGTATCGAGTGCTAATTTACGATCGTGAATATCCTCAATTTGTAAAAGTGCTTGAGGTGGTCCAAACTCCCGAACATGAGAAGTGTGAATGCGAACCCATCTTTTACTGCCATCCTTGCGAACTACCAAACGTTCAGTGACCACCGCGTCATTACTATACGGAGAGTTGGAGAACGTTTCTGCGGCGTCTTCACGTTGGCCTGCATCAATAAAGTCAAACCCCCGAAAACCAATCAGTTCCTTTTGAGACCTCCCGAGCAAATCACATAGTGCTTGATTTGCAGTCAAAATCATCCCAAGCTCATCTAAAACGGCAAAGGCAAGTGGTGACTTTGCGATTGCACGATCTAGGAGCTGGTCTTGACTTCTTTTGCGTTCTTGACTCTCCGCATAAATTCGACGCGAAACGATAGCTTCCCATGCGACACCCACAATCTTGCCGAGCCGTTCCAGAAGATTCACTTGCACCGGGGAAAAGGCATTGACCTTAGTGCTATAAAGCAACAAGGCTCCGCGCCTATCACTGTCGACTAAGAGGGGTAGGGCAATTAGAGATTTAA
Source organism: Actinomycetes bacterium (assembly GCA_021785005.1). Classification (GTDB taxonomy): domain Bacteria; phylum Actinomycetota; class Acidimicrobiia; order Acidimicrobiales; family Acidimicrobiaceae; genus Acidithrix. Next base: position 3,667 of record JAJYGT010000175.1, on the reverse strand, counting down.
ATCCTGACGCCAGCGCATGATCTCTAGATAATGCCATGAGTATGTCAGTAGCGATGTCATTGGAGATAACGGTCGTTTGGTCGCGGATAGCCCTACCAGCGGGACCTTTGGATCTGGGCCCCGACAGATAGTTGATGTGAATTGCGTCCACGTAACCATCATCTTTTCCCGCACTCGCAACTTTTTTCACGACACCGGACTCGTTATCGGCAACACCGATCCAACATAAATCGAATTCTCCAGAATGTGAAATAATGTCACAAATCGAACTAAAAAGCTCTTCCTCGGTGCTGGTGCTGACTGCAGCAAGAGCGACTGACACCGATACTTCGGATAATTTGAGGCGCGTTGCGGTACGTTCTGTAATTGACGATTGTGATAGCTTATTTTTAATCGTTGGCTTTACAAAACGACCATCTACCGATGATGGAACTACAAACCTGTCATCACTAGGTAGAACACTCATCTAAACATTCCCATTATCCAACTTATGCTCGTATTCTGACACGCTTCACTCAGATTTGTGCCCCGCATTCTGACTTACCTAATTGTTATCGGATAAATGAAAGTTGCACTTCAATATCTTTACGTTCATATTTTTCTTATGACCAATTCGAAACCAATTCAACGCACCGACGCAAGATCGCCATGCGGCTTTTTGGTCAATATCTCAAGTGCGAAACGCCTTATGTGCGCGCTCTTGTCACTACAACTGCGGCGATATCTCGTACCGTCACAGAAACTGAAGAGTTAAATTGTTCAACATAATAAAAACGTAAAAGAGTGGCAGTTGCGTTACAGGGTTTCCCAAGGGATCTCGAATTCCTAAATGTTGCGATTCACCCAAGCAAAAAATGAATTGTGATCTTCTATTAACCTGGGGAAGGGTCCAATATCCAAGATCACTAGGTAACCTTATTTGGTCAGATTTGATTATGGAGACCAATGGCCACCAAAAGCGCTGGATTAGCTTCGAAGCTGTTTCCAAAAAAACAAGTGGGAAACAAGACGATACGTTTTTGGAACCAGATCATTTTGGTGGCGATTATCTACTTTGCCTATGAATACACGTCGTCTCTAGCGTCGGGTGCTAAGGCACAAGCTCAAAGCAACGCTCTCAAAGAAGTTGCAGTAGAGCGCTTTGCTCACATATTTGTCGAACAAAAGATCCAACAGTTTTTTGTACAGCACGCGCTTTGGCTGATTAAGCTCTCTGACCTGTACTACGTAACGGTACATTTCGTCTTGCCAGTGGTGGTGTTTTTTGTACTGTTTTTAAAATTCCCTGAACGCTATCTGCGTTGGCGAAACACGATGGCTCTACTTAATTTCATGGCGTTAGCAGTATTTATACTTTTCCCCGTCATGCCACCACGTCTCCTCCCACACTCGTTTCATTTTATCGATACTCAGGCTGTATTTGGGGGAGCGGGGACGTTTGATGCCACTCTAATGAAAGATGCCGGAAACCAATACGCAGCCATGCCAAGTTTACATTTTGCATGGGCAATCTGGTCAACGCTCGCGATTGTAAGTGCGGTGCGTTCCAAAATTATCAAAATCATGCTGTTGGCACATCCAATCATCACCATTTTCGTGGTGATTGTGAGCGCAAATCACTTCTTTGTAGATGTGATTGCCGGATTCGTGGACTTTTACCTGGCATTTTTGATATCAGGGGGAAGGCACCTCGAGTTTTGGAGAGTACGTGACCAGTTCTACGATGTGCGCGCCCTCAAGATGAGATTAGGCAGCACACCTAAACGTTCACCGCTGCAAGAGCGGCAGAACTATAAACCGCGCTAACGGCTATATATCTTGAAGATTCGATTTTGTTAACGAATTACGGACCAGTTACGGTGTAGGACATTTGCTGGGGCGCGAGCCAACGCACTGGCGTCTTAGACCTAGCTGCAATTGATCGTAGCGCGTTGCAGTTTCCACGAAACTCAACGTAGTGATCCGGTCTGCTCGCAAAATGTGTATCAACGAACAGGGTGCAAACTGTCACGACCACTGAGTGAGAAGTCAAAATTGTGGTAGTGGGCTTCACTAAAGCCGCTGCCGATGGTGAGGAAGGAATCCAAGTCGAACTGTCGACATGAGGAGGTTTAACCTTAATCGTTGAAAGCCACAGGATGGTTACCACGAGTCCAATACCTATTAACGTAGAGTCCACCAAAGCTGCGATAATCGGGATAAGGTCAGACTTCTCGAAAAAGCGCCCTTCTATTTTGGTTGCAAGTTTGTCCATGACGCCGGTTGGTTCAACCTTATTATTCAATCTATCGTCCCCTTTTTGGTGCAAATCTACTTTCGTATTATCAGTCTAAAAACTCGATATTAAAAACTTAAAGATTACTTAGATTTCAAGACTTAAAATGTAGGTAAATATTCCAATCTTTGAAATACTTCTTCCGTTGACGCGTAAATTCATGCGCAGGGGCGACCTTTATAATTTGCTATGCGCGTAGGTAACGAAATTGCAAAGACAAGCAAAACAAACTGAACAACTTCTATTAGCAGGAACACGGCTCCAATAAAATACACCTGTAGAAAATAGTGACCCTATTAAACGTTTTGTTTCCACACAAAGTGCTGCTGCATTAGGATATTTCTAGGCAAGAGAGTAAGCAGGTACTTAAATGGCTACGCTGCTCATATGAAGACGACGATATCTCGGTATCTGAAATTATTATCAACAACTTTTCAAACAAACATTTTCACTACTAAGAAAATACTGCTTATTGGATTGCTTGTCGTCGTAGCGATCAGCGGATTTATTGTCAAGCTCATCTTTTTTGCACAAGTCAAGCCTTCCGTAACTGCCAGGCTCACATTTCCGTTGCACGTAGTGGGTAATTTCCTAACCACGTCTAAGGGAATCCCAATTCGACTAATCGGAGTCGACCACTCTGGCAGTGAATACGCCTGTGCACAAGGTTGGGGTTTCTTCGATGGTCCCACAGATCCTGCATCTGTTGCGGCGATGCGTACTTGGCATATAAATGCTGTACGTATTCCGCTGAATGAAGATTGCTGGCTAGGAATTAACGGCGTGAAGCCCATGTATTCCAGAATCAATTATCAAAATCAAATCATCAGATATGTTGAAAATCTCAATGCCCAAAAAATAGTGGCCATTCTAGACCTCCACTGGAATGCTCCAGGTTTGAACCTTGCTTTGGGACAGCAATATATGGCAGATGAAAATCACTCGCCTGAATTTTGGAACTCCGTTGGACGCACCTTCAAACGAATTCCTGGTGTGATCTTTGACTTATATAACGAGCCACATAACATATCTTGGTCTTGTTGGCTAAATGGATGCACAACTCCTGGTGGATGGCAAGCAGTTGGAATGCAGCAGTTGGTAAATACTGTTCGTAACGCAGGAGCGACGCAACCAATTCTCTTGAATGGTAATGACTGGGGCGGCGATTTGAGTCAATGGCTTAAATACGAACCGCATGATCCGTTAAGCCAGCTCATAGCTGGAGCACATATTTACAACTACAGCGGGTGTAATTCCACGTCGTGTTGGAACTCGACTATTGCGCCGGTAGCCGCTGTTGTACCAGTGATCACCGGAGAATTCGGTGATACTAGTTGTTCAAATTTCGATACAACTTACATGAATTGGGCAGATCAACAAAATATTTCATAT
>JAJYGT010000097.1 GCA_021785005.1 Actinomycetes bacterium | reverse complement strand
CTTAGATGTGTCACTAGCCCAAAGAGGTGTTCCACTTGAGTTGTATTCGACCAGGTTCTTGTCACCTTGCATAACGAGGCTATAATCACCTGAACCAGACAACAACTCTTGGTTGGTATAAAATGCCCAACCGGGTTAAAGACTCGAAGGCCATCCACCACCACCCACTAAAAGCAACGGCTGTGAATTTGTGGCTAAGTGAATCATTAGGGGCTTATTTCCTAAATGCGAACCTAACGTAGCCAACATCTAAACACAAAGTGCTAATGTGGCGTTTTTAATCATGGGACCCAAACTCATTTAGATCCCCCCTTTTGCACGACAGCTTCGCAAGTGAAGTACAACAAAGCCCTAATTAATCCCTAACGTAGCACTGCAATCGGCACTAAGTGTGTGAGATTTTGCATTCGATATTAATCATTTTGTGGGACTATTAGATAGGGAAGTTTTATAAGTATTGCAAACGAATTTTGGGGAGCGGTGTTACCGACTTTTTGGGAAAGTAATGCTACTTGAGAATTCGAGTGACAACTGCGTGTACAAATCAGCGAAATGCACCAAGAACATCCAGGCTCGGCTTTAGTTTCGTTGGAGCTCACTGGGTTACCAGAACGTTGATTGTCTCAAAATCAAATTAGCAACCGAATTCGAGTTTGGTGACCTCTAACCAGAGTGGCACGTTAATGCGGATAGATCGTCTTCGTCAATCTGGACAATAGTCCAAGTTTGGTTAGTGATCCTCAGGCGAAAGATGTGGCCGGGTACAACTGTTGAATTCCAAACAATTTTCTTTGTGGACCACCGCCGTACCAACTGAACCACTTTCGAATCTGGTGAAGTGAGGCGAGAGGATGGTTGTGTGCCAGAAGTTGTTCAAATTTCTCTAGCTTTTCCCCAGGGTTAGCTCGGTCGCGACCTCACTTGGCGCCGACGGTGGCTTCCGCAGAGTTCCGAGATCACCTACGAGCGCGATCGTCCACATATCCAACAGCCTCGATCCTCACTTTTTGACAAACGTTAGAGCTATGCGGGAAAGTTGTGTTTGATGCACCTATGGGTTGAGCTGGGAAGTTTGTGATCGAAGCCGAGTGAAGACTTGGCGTACAAGATCAAGGGATCCAAGATTTTCGCTGACGTGATCTCCGAGTGCGATTATAGTGACTGCGCCAGTTTCACATCGACGGCTGCCTCGTAGAGGATTATCGTGCTCGCCTGATGTAACAAAAGAAACGAAGTGCTTTTCCTTCCCGAGGAGATCGGTGTGGTCGACCCCATTTCGCACTTCAAAGTTCATCACACGATACCAAGTGGAAAGGAGCACAAAAAGCTCAAGCCGCCTAGAAGCTGCTAACCTGAACCAATAACCCGAGGCCATTCTCACGTAAACAATGGACCACTTAACGGGGGCCTCTCAGTTGAATATTGCCTTGTAACGTAGGACATAATTGCTCGATCTCAACGGTTTAGCCCGCGCTAAGGTTGGGCGAAGCGTAGTGGTTGATCTCGCAAATGATTGAGTTTCAAAAAATGCTCGCGGACTTGAAGCTAGACTAAATAAAGTAATGGTTTTTGAATATAGACCAGATTTCAACTGAGTTTTCCGGCGGTGTAGCACATGGCTTATGTATTCATAAATGATTTATTGGTCGAGCAGGAATCTGCCCAGATATCGGTATTCGATCACGGTTTGGTCGCTGGTGACGGAGTGTTTGAAGCAATTGCTGTATATAACGGAACTCCATTCGCGGTTAAGCGACATTTGGACAGATTGACCAAGTCAGTTGTGGGAATTCGACTAAACGCGCCAGATACCAAAAAGATTGAAGCAGCAATTTACGATGTGGTTAAAGCGAATGAGTTGACTTTTGGAAAGGTCCGAATCACCTATACTGCAGGAAACGGTCCATTAGGCTCTGATCGACAACAAACGGAACCGAGAATTATTGTGGCATCTGCACCAATGTCTCGTGCGCCAGTTTTATCGAGGGTCTCTGTGTCACCGTGGACGAGAAATGAATTTGGTGTGCTCGCCGGGCTTAAAACGATATCGTATGCGGAAAATGTTGTTGCGCTTGATTGGGCGCTTTCGCAAGGATCCAGCGAGGTTATTTTTGGAAATACTAATGGGATGCTTTGCGAGGGATCTGGCTCCAATATTTTTGTGGTTGTAGACGACGAATTAATTACACCACCGCTTTCTTCGGGTTGCCTAGCTGGTGTAACTAGGGATTTGATCGTGGAGTATCTTGGTGCCCGCGAGGCCGACGTGCCCATGACAGAGCTAAAATCTAACAACATATCAGAAGCATTTCTATCGTCTAGCCTGCGAGAAGCGCAAGGTATATCTCACTTTGACGAGTTCGCGCTTAAACAAGCACCAGGGCCAATTACCCTAGAGATTTTGAGGCGCTTTCAAGAACTTGTCAAAGATAACCCAAATCCGTGAGTTTAGTAACCCAACTCAGGGCCTAAAAATATTGAGGTTGTCTTTGGAGTCAAAGTTGGCCTGAGAGGATGTTTCAATGAATAACCGTGATGTCGCGCTGCGCCTGGTATCTCAGAAAGTCGGAGCGTCATTTTATTTGGCTCGGATTATCTCTATAAGTGGCTTCGGAGGCAGGATTACCGGCGAGATTATGGGTCACGATGGTACAAAGTTGTTTGGCGATTTGATGTTTGGATCGTTCGATAGCCAGGTGCTGGCCATGACCGATGAACTAAAGACTGGGCATCCCCGAGGTGTTAGTCATGAAGTATTGCTCGGAGATCAAGAGGCTGTATCAGCGGGTCTAGCATGTGGCGGGAAAGCGACTATCGCAGTCCAATCTATTGACGAATTGCTTTGGCTAGCCTTGGAGTCAATTGCGGCGAAGATTCCAGTGGGTCTTGCAACCGTTTTTTTTGATGGCTTTGCCGAGACATTGGTGGTTGCCTCCTTGAACAAGGGGGCTCGAAGTGTTCAAGGATCGTCACACGACGAAAACGTGTTGTCAAAGGTTGCTCAACGGCTTGAAGAACTTGTCAACGCACGGCGCTCAGTAGCTGAGATTGCTTCGATTGAAGGTTTCAATATTCATTTTGAGGTCCTGGCACCAATTTCTGAAGCTCTGATCGTGGGTGAGTCAGAGCTAGCTCGAGCGATTGCCGCTCAACTTCACCTTTTAGGTATTGAATCGACAATCTTTGGCGATTTGGATCGCTGCCTGGCAAGATTAGAAGACTTTGGACCTAACGATGCAGTAATATTGCTAAGTCACGACATGGAAATTGGAGTGCCAATCTGTGAAAGAGCATTGCAAATTCCACAGATTTACATTGGAGCGCTAGGATCTCGCCACACGCAGCTAGTAAGGCGTAACTTACTAGCTGAGCGAGGAATTTCTACACCTAAAGTCGACTCCATGTTCGGTCCAGTGGGATTTGATATTGGAGCCAAGACGCCCGCCGAGACGGCACTTTCGATTACCGCAGAGTTCATTGCATTTCGTAATGGACGTGATGGTCTCAGTTTGCGTGCCAAACAGGGGTCTATCAACTGAGATAGGATGTTTTGAGTACGGTCTTATTTTAAATTTTGAACGCTCCGTATTGTATGTTCAAGATCTAGTAACTTTGTATGTGCTGGGTTTAATAGCGTGGCTGGGTGAGTTGGTCATCAAGCGTTCATTTGTTAAAGAATCCAAAATCAACACGTAAATCTATGCTGGGCTTCAAAGGTCGCACGAAGTACTCAGAGGTTTTTAACGATGCGGTAATGATGCGTGCACTAGTTTGAAGTCTAGGGTTTAGTGACTCTTAGCAACGTTGAATTGATTGCGGTGTGGGCGATAGGGTATTGCTATCCGAAGCTTGATAGCGATGCGAATGGCCAAAGCGTTCATTCGACGAAATATATTATTGCCAAATTTAGCTGGCTGTGAAGGAATGAAATGATACGAACAATTGGAGTTCCAACCGAAACTAAAGATGGTGAGCGCCGGATAGCGCTTGACCCCTCAGCAGTTGCAATGGCGGTTTCGGCAGGGTTTGAAGTGCGACTACAACACGATGGTGGCTTGGGAGCTGGCTTTTCCAATGCCGATTACTTGCGCGTTGGTGCGAAGATTGTGCCAACGGCAGGTGATGTCTGGGAGTCGGATTTGGTTTGCAAAGTGAAAGAGCCACAGCCGGCAGAATGGCAGTATTTTAGAGAAGGTCTCCGCCTTTTTGCGTACCTGCACCTTGCTGCAGAGCCTGAACTGACGCGCGCGTTGATGTCCTATGGTGTTGAGGCATTTGCATTTGAAACTTTGTCATATCCTAGAGGGTTACCGCTTTTGGCACCTATGAGTGAAGTTGCTGGCCGTGCCGCTGCTGTCATGGGTGCATTCCACCTTGCGGATCAATCGGGCACGTTGCTGGGTGGAGCTGCAGGGGTTTTACCAGCTCGTGTCGTTGTTGTTGGGATGGGTGTGGCTGGCACGATGGCGGCTCGCGGTGCCCGAGGTATGGATGCCGAGGTAACAGGTGTTGATATTGATCTTGCTCGCTTGTATGAGCTTCACCAGCAAGGTACAATTACGGCGTCGCTGGCCTCCTCTGAGTTTGCAATCGGTGAAGTTGTCGCGCAGGCTGACCTGGTGATTGGTGCTGCACTGGTGCCGGGTGCAAAGGCACCAAAGTTGATAACTCGTGAACATGTCGCTTCTATGAAACCAGGGTCGGTCGTAGTGGATTTGGCTATAGATCAAGGAGGATGCATCGAGACCTCCAGACCAACTTCTCTTTCTAATCCGGTGTTTATTGACGAGGGTGTTGTGCATTATTGCGTAACAAACGTACCTGGACAATATCCAAGAACATCTTCGAGAGCATTAAGTGCCGCTGTAGCTCCAAGGCTTCTTGATTTGGCGCGCGATCCTAGTTCGGAGCGTTTGAATGGCGCACTGAACGTGTCAAAAGGAAATATTGTGCACAAGGCTGTCGCCGATTCTCTGTCGTTTTAAGGAATAAGTCGTGCTAAGTTGGCCCGTACCTCGTAGCTTGTGGTTGGCACAGATACCGACTATTATTGCTGTCAACCCGGTACGGCATGACATGGGATTCGATATTGCAATAGCCGGTGGCGGTTACAGCGCTCTTTGGACTGCGTATTATCTTAAAAAAGCTGATGCAACGCTCAAAATAGGCATTTTCGAGGCCAAGTTTGTAGGTTTTGGCGCCTCTGGCCGAAATGGCGGATGGGCGTCGGCTCTATTTCCGTCGTCGCATGCAAAAGTGGCGAAGCTTTACGGACATGAAAGTGCAGTGAATCTCCACAGGGCATTGGTGGAATCGGTATATGAGATCGCCAAGGTTGTTCAAAGCGAGGGAATTCAAGCTGATTTGGTGCGCGGTGGTACAGTGACCGTTGCTGGCAATGTTACGCAATTAGCACGTCTCCAAGCCCAGGTAAATGCAGCGCGACTTTATGGTGACCCGAATGATGAATACCTCTTGAGCGCTGAAGAAACACTTGAGCGCGTTGGGGTCGCTAGTGCTTTAGGTGGAACTTACACACCACATTGTGCGCGAATACAGCCGGCTAAGTTAGTGCGCGGACTCTTGGAAGTCGTGCGTGGCCTTGGTGTTGAAGTCTTCGAGAATTCTGTGGTGTCTGAGATCAAGTCGGGTCTAATGACAGTTAACGGTAGATCAATACGCGCCGATATTGTAATAGATGCCATGGAAGGTTATCGATCTCGACTCTTGAAGCCAAGGAGCCCAACTGTTCCGATCTATTCTTTGATGATTGCGACAAAAAGCCTCAGTGACGCTGTTGTCGAACGGGTTGGACTTCGTGAGCGAGAGACGTTGACCGATGGTAGAAACTTGATAATCTATGCGCAGCGTACCGCAGACAATCGGATTGTATTTGGCGGACGCGGAGCTTTGTATCATTTCGGTGCTAGTGTTTCGCCAGAGTTTGACGACAATGAGCAGGTATTTGACCACTTGGAACTTGCGTTAGCTGACTTTATTCCTTCGCTGCAAGGCGTTGAAATAGAATACAAATGGGGAGGTCCACTGGGAGTGTCTCGCGATTTCTTTCCTTTCGTAAGATATTTTGATAAAACTTCAATTGGGTCGCTTGGCGGTTATGTTGGCGACGGAGTAACGATGGCAAATCTCGCGGGTCGAACGCTAGCAGACTTGATAACTGCGCGGGATACCGATTTAGCCAAACTTTGTATCGTCAATCACAAGGGTAGGAATTACGAGGCGGAGCCACTTCGTTACCTTGGAATAAATTCGACGATTATCGCCGCGGACCGTCTTGACAAAAACGAGGCGTCGGGCAAGACTAACCCTGTCCTTAGGTACGGGTTTGAAAAGTTGTTAGGGAAATAACGAGTTGACCAAGGCGCGTGCCAACGGTCAAAGATGAAGAGGAAGACCAAATGTCAAGATCACATTTAGCGCCGGTATGGTCGCAACTTACAGATTTAGAAGTTGTCACTGGCACGGGTGCCACTGTAACTACTGTATCCGGCGAGCAATATTTAGACTTTACCTCTGGGATTGCA
>JAJYGT010000121.1 GCA_021785005.1 Actinomycetes bacterium | reverse complement strand
GATCTCTAGTTGTTCTATTTAGTTCAAATAAGAACAAATAAGAGTATTGAACGTAATTAAATTTGCATTTTGTTTTAAAAAAGTTTTGATTTCTAAGATAAGGAATTTTCATGGGAAAAAGAATTGTACTGGCGTATTCGGGTGGTCTAGATACCTCGGTTGCGGTTAAATGGCTAGCAGTTGAAATGGGTTACGACGTTGTAGCTATGGCAGTAGATGTCGGACAAGGCGGCGATTTTGAAGTAATCCGCGAACGTGCTCTTGCAGCGGGTGCAATTGGGGTAGAAGTAATCGACGCAAAAGACGAGTTCGCCAATGATTACGTTCTTCCGGCATTGTTTGCTAACGCGTTGTATGAAGATAGATATCCGCTGGTATCGTCTCTTTCAAGACCGGTAATTGCTGATCATTTGGTGAAGACCGCCAAAAAGTATGACGCGGTCTCTGTCGCGCACGGCTGTACCGGAAAAGGTAATGACCAAGTCCGATTCGAAGTTGGGGTTAGGGCTCTTGATCCTGATTTAGATATTGTCGCGCCTGTTAGAGTTTGGGGTTTTTCTAGGGCTGACTCGATCGAATATGCCAAGCGTTATTCAATTCCAATTTTAGCGAGCAAAGAAAAACCTTATTCGATAGACCAAAATCTCTGGGGACGCGCAATAGAGTGCGGTGAAATGGAAGATCCCTGGGCGGCACCTCCCAACGATGTTTATGAAATGACAGTAATAAAAAATTATGAGCCCCAAGAACTGGTAATAGAATTCGTTCAAGGTGTCCCGGTGGCACTAGACGGCGAACAAAAAAGTGCTGCCAACATTATTGCTATTCTAAATGATCGACTTGGTTCGTATGGATTCGGCAGAATCGACATGGTGGAAAACCGACGGGTTGGAATTAAAAGCAGAGAGGTGTATGAGGCACCAGGAGCGCTCGGACTCATTCTTGCGCACAGTGATCTCGAAACGATTACTCTTGAGCGAGACCTGGCTCACGAAAAAGCGCGGTTGGCATCGCGTTTTTGCGAATTGACCTACGACGGACTTTGGTTTTCGCCTCTAAGAGAAGCTCTCAGCGAGTTTATGAATTACACGCAGCGATACGTAACCGGCGAAGTGCGACTTGGACTGGAGCCAAATCGAGCATTTGTCAAAGGGCGCCGTTCGCCTGTTTCGTTGTACGATTATGAACTTGCAACCTATGAAAAAGAAGATGCATTTCGTCACAGTGATGCAGAGGGATTTGTCCGTTTGTGGGGTCTGGGAGTTGAGACATGGGCCAGAACGCAAAAGCGAAGCAAGTAGACGCTACCATCGTTTTCATTATCGGCCCATTTGTGAGTGTTGCGTCACTAGGCCCATCCACGACAATCAAAAAAGCAACATATTTAGGAGAGCAGCGTAGATATGACATTGTGGCACGGTCGCTTTAGTAGTGAGCCTTCGGTAGAGCTCTGGGAATTTACCGAATCATTAACGTTTGACAAAACACTTGCCCTCGACGACATCACCGGATCCAAGGCTCACCTAGCTGGCCTTGAGCGTGTAGGGGTGCTATTGCCAGAGGAGGCAGCTACACTGCATGGCGCACTAAGTCTGGTTGAAGCAGAATTTCTAGATTCTAAATTCGTATTTAACGAGCGAGATGAAGATATCCACACTGCAATTGAGCGACGGGTAACCGAACTTGCCGGTGATGTTGGGGCGAAGCTCCATACCGCGCGCAGCCGTAACGACCAGGTCGCAACTGATCTAAAAATTTTCACCCGACGGGAGCTCAAAATCGTAGCAGAGCGAATACTTGGGCTTCAGCAACTGCTGTTAGATCTTTCTCGTGAGGCACACGACGCGTATTTGCCCGGTTATACGCACATGCAAAAGGCGCAGCCAGTATTATTTGGCCATCACCTAATGGCTCATGGTTGGGCACTTGCTCGAGATTTTGATCGAATACTTGCTACGATATCACGGCTAAATATTTGTCCGCTTGGCGCTGGTGCTTTGGGAGGGTCGACCGTTGCGATCGATCCAAAATTCACCTCTGACCTATTGGGTTTTAGAGCTCCATTTGAGAATTCTCTTGACGCGGTTTCTGATCGGGATTTTGTCGCGGAGGCCCTTTTTGACCTCGCGTTGGTTGGTGTGCATTTGTCACGGATTGGTGAAGAAATAGTGCTATGGTCAACCGAGGAGTTTGGTTTTATTAGACTGAGCGATTCTTATTCGACTGGTTCATCGATGCTGCCTCAAAAGAAAAATCCAGATATTGCTGAGTTGGCGAGAGGTAAAACCGGCCGATTAATCGGACACCTAGCGGGTTTCTTGGCGACTCTAAAGGGGCTACCCCTATCTTATAATCGTGACTTGCAAGAAGACAAAGAACCGCTCTTTGATGCTTTGAAGCAAACAACAAGGTCCCTATTGGCAGTGAAAGGTATGCTCGCCACAGCGTCGTTTGACTTTTCTAGAATGCGTAAAGCTGCCGATTCGCCCTATCTGTGCGCGATCGATTTAGCCGAATTTCTGGTAAAGCAAGGGCATCCATTTCGAAAAGCTCACGCGATAATCGGAGGGATCGTCAGAGATTCAATTGAGCGACATGTTCAGATGCAAGAACTGGTAGAGGCGCATCCACTTTTAGGTATTGAAGCGGCGCGATTGTTAGAGCCTGGCGAAAGCGTTCGACGACGCGTTACCGCGGGTGGCAGTGGAATCGAGGCCGTAGCCCTCCAGCGCGAACGCTACAGCGAGCAACTCCAGCAAGATCAAAAGCGCCTGGATTTGATTAACTGACCTAAAGCTCCAAATGGCCGCGGGAATCCCACCCCGGCCACTCGGAGCTTAAACCATGCCAAGCAATAAGTTTGTCCTAACATGTAAAAGTTCGTTGATTCCGCGTTCATAACTCAAATATATTTGGCATACAGCTTGTAATTTTGCACAGATTTCGGGTGAGCGTCTCTTGGTTTGGAAACTGTGATGATTACTTAGCGCACAGGCGGAGCCATAACGATTTATGGGTATTAGCTAGTATATTTCAGCTAAGAGGTGGGGATGAAGACTCCGGGCGCGAATGCCTTGCAACAGTCAGAACGCCTTACCGGTTCGATTGAACGTGTGACTTTTCACAGCGACGAGACCGGGTTTTGTGTTCTCAAAGTGAAGGTGACTGGACAGCGTGAACCAGTGTCAGTGCTTGGAACAGCTGCAGTTATCGGGGCTGGCGAGACGGTCGAGGCAGTGGGATACTGGCGTGTGGACGCTAACCACGGACGACAATTCCAGGCTCGACAGCTAATAAGCGTTGCACCGAATACCCCAGAAGGAATAGAACGATATCTTGCGTCGGGGATGTTGAGAGGAATCGGCGTTCACTTTGCAAAAGTTCTGGTGGAGAACTTTGGTCTTGAAGTGTTCGATGTTATCGAGAACGACCCAGAGCGTCTGGGTACGATCAGAGGCATCGGACCAAAGCGTATCGCGAGGATTATTTCAAGCTGGGTGGAACAGAAAAAGGTTCGCGAGATAATGGTGTTTTTGCACTCTCACGGTATAGGTACTTCGCGTGCTGTGCGGATTTATCGCCTTTATGGTGATTACGCTATTGCCAAAGTGAGTGAAAATCCTTATTGCTTGGCTAGGGATATTCGTGGTATCGGTTTTCGAACAGCGGATGAACTCGCGCGGAGATTGGGAATTGCCCAAACATCTCTTATACGAGCCCAGGCGGGAATCTCCTACGTCCTGTCTGAATTTGCCGACGAGGGCAATTGTGCGACTCCCACGGACGAGGCAATTGCTAAAGCGGAGAAAATGCTTGAGATACCTAAGGCCGTCCTTGAGGTCGCTGTCGAGCGAGAGATTTTAGACGGTCAGATTGTAGCCGATGAAATTTCTGGAAGGGCCTGTCTATATTTAGCCGCACTTTACTATGCGGAAGTTGGCGTGGTGAATTCAATCACTAGACTCCTCGAGCGGGACCAACCACCCTGGGGTGAAATTGATATTGAACGAGCGACTGCCTGGGTAGAATCAGAAAATGGGCTGCTTCTCTCACAGAGTCAGCGAAATTCCCTTGGCATTGCACTGACCTCTAAAATTGTCGTGATCACAGGAGGGCCCGGAGTCGGTAAAACCACTCTAATAAATAGTTTGATCACTATATTGGGGCGTAAGAGAGTTCGAATAATGCTGTGCGCACCCACTGGGCGAGCCGCCAAGCGAATGTTTGAAACCACTGGATTGCCCGCCAAGACGATCCATCGCACGCTGGAGTTTGACCCAGTCTCTGGAGACTATAAACATTGTCGGGAGCGACCGCTCGCGTGCGATGTACTGGTTGTCGACGAGACGTCGATGGTGGATGTGGTGCTGATGAATAGGCTTTTGGCCGCACTGCCATCAAGTGCTGCTTTGTGTATCGTAGGTGACGTAGATCAGCTTCCATCGGTGGGACCGGGCAATGTGTTAGGAGACCTGATAGCTTCGCCGCAGGTACGCACGGTGCGCCTTACTGAGATATTTCGCCAGGCTTCAGAGTCGACAATAATTCAAAATGCTCACCGAATTAATTCGGGCCAAATGCCAGTTGAGTCTAAAGCGGGCACAAAGAAGGACTTTTACATTGTCGAAAGCGACGATCCGATTGAAATACAACGACGGGTTATTCGCCTCGTCGCTGAGCGGATTCCCGCTTCGTTTGGACTTGATCCGATACACCAAGTCCAAGTGCTTACACCGATGAACCGCGCCGGCCTTGGAACTCGAGCGCTCAACTTATTGCTTCAAGCGCGACTCAATCCCGATCCGGTGGCGTCAATGGAGCGTTTTGGTAACAAATATTGCGTCGGCGACAAGGTGCTTCAATTGAACAACAACTACCAAAAAGAGGTGTTTAATGGCGATATTGGATTTATCGTGTCGATCGACCCCGAAGAACAAAAGTTGGTAGTGCTCTTTGACTCCAATCACGTCAGTTATGATTTTTCTGAAACCGACGAGCTTTCCCTTGCATACGCTACATCGATTCACAAATCTCAAGGTTCAGAGTACCCAGCAGTTGTCATTCCACTTGCGACCCAGCACTATACCATGCTTGAGCGACGGCTGTTATATACCGCAGTGACGCGCGCCAAAGAGCTTGTGGTGCTAGTCGGGGATCCGCGTGCTGTCGCGATGGCGGTGAAGAATCGACGAGCACAAAGCAGAATCACTGGGCTAACGCAACGCTTGACGGATGCGTCGATGAAGTCTTAATGCAAGGTGTTATTAGATGGGAACCTATATCGCAGTGGGATAAGGTGTGCAACCAGTGGGCGTGTTTTTAATATCGTAAGGCAGATTCGAGTTCGTGCGAGGTTAACCCGCCGAAATGGAATAAAGCATTGATCAGAAACGTCATGAGCCCCGGTATGTTGCTGGTTGTGTGTCTAATCTTGTGCAAAATGGTCATGGTATTTTTGGACTCTCTCTATCTTGATACATTCCGCAGCGATAATAATTGACGGTCCGCCTATAGACCTAACTAATAAGCGGAGCGTTGAATTTTAAAAGGAAGTCTTACATGCCCTAGGGTAGGTCACTTGTGACCATATTTGATTTGAAAACACAGGATCTTGACTATCTGGAAAAAAGCAAGAGAAACTAGACATTGAAGGAACACCATACTAAGGGCAAAGGGTAGGCATTTCTCAAGAGGAGGCGTTACCACGATCTACGACTTCGACTGAATACATACTGCGCCCAGTAGAAGTACAATATAGAAGCATGGCAAGAGTAATTCAAATCCGCGATGTGCCCAATGAAGTTCACGATGCCCTGGCCAGTGCAGCTGAGGTGCAGGGACTGTCGCTGACCAAATATGTACGGCGCGAACTTGAACAGCTAGCCAAACAAACGCAGGTAGCGCAGAGCAATGCTGCCATTATCAGAGAGACGCAAGCCAAGGTTCAGGGCCATGTCGAGAGAGAAACCATTCTCACCTTTTTGCACGTGTTGCGCGACGAGTGAAGGTTGTCGACGCCAGCATCATCGTCGAACTCCTTACGAATGATCTCGATCTGGATCGTCTTGGCGATGAGGAACTCGTTGCTCCGCATCTCATTGACAGCGAGGTAACCAATGTCCTCAGGCGACTCGTCCTGCATAAAAACCTTACGCAAGAGCAAGGTACTTTGGCTTTGGAAGGTTTTACTTGCCTGGTTTTGACCAAGTACCCTGAGGACTGGCTGCGACCAAGAATGTGGGTATTGCGAAATAATTTGAGCGCCTTTGAGGCAACTTATGCGGCATTGGCCGAGATGCTCGAGGCAACGGCTCCATTTGCTGCAGATGCCCGGCTGGCTGACACACAAGGCATCCAATGCCTCGTCTCGAAGTGGTCTAACTATTCATATGCACTTGGACCGTTCCGCGAATGCAACCGGTCCTAGCAACGACGGACAGTTGGGGGGTTTACATTTCAAGACTTCATATCTTTATGTTCGTAGCGACATCCGACCAATTTTTTTTGGCTCTTATGACATAGATGTGGATCTCCAGAGCCCCCGAATCGAGGAGTAAT
>JAJYGT010000103.1 GCA_021785005.1 Actinomycetes bacterium | reverse complement strand
TTGTAACTAGGTGATTTATTTCTTACTTCCTAGATACCATGACCACCACCAGCATTTCATTCAGCTAATGGAATTTGCACAACTTTTGGCACACAACCAATTCGATCTAGCGCTTTGAGTTTGTTGGTGTATGACAAACCTAGGAAGTAGATATTTGCTAGGTTTGGTTTTGAAGCGAGTGTGTGAAGGTTGCGTTTTAAAACGACATTGGTGTAAAAAATATATTTTAGGTTTCGTGCAATCGCTCGGTACTCAATTTCGTCAGTCGAGGTGGTTTTAAAATATGATGTGTGATTTACAAAATATTGGCGAACCTACTCGGGCAGATTATTTTTACTTTTGCGACGAGGTTGATCAAACCCATGGTGGGTTCTTGATTTAGCGATCACCGGATTTGGCGATGAATCAATGAGTTCCGTACCGCTTTTTCACGCTTTCTTGGGTGAGTTAGTAAGGAGTGCGATATGCATTCAGAGCAGTACGAACATGCCGCACGTTTTGGACAGCGACCTTTGCTCGTGTTTTGGGAGACCACACGTTCGTGTCCGCTGGCGTGTAAACATTGTCGCGCTGAAGCTGTGATGGGACGCAACCCTTTAGAACTAGACCTTACAGAGGCAAAAGCGCTAATAGACGGGCTAGCGAAAGGATTTACTCGCCCACCGGTACTTGTCCTTACCGGTGGAGATCCATTAATGCGTGATGATCTTGAAGATATTGTCGCATATGCAAGGTCTCGTGGAATATCGAGCGCTGTTTCTCCAGCGGTCAGTCCTGCTCTAAATGAGCCACGAATGCGTGAACTTGCACGCTTAGGTGTTCGGTCGGTATCTATTTCTCTAGACGGAATTGGAGGTACTCACGACCTAATCCGTGGCGTAAGCGGACACTATGGTGAAACACTAAGTGCGATCACAATGCTTCAGGAACTGGGTTATCGCGTGCAAATTAATACTACGGTGATGGCAGCAAATCAGTTTGAATTGGCAACCATCGCGAACACGCTATTAGAACAAAAGGTTGGGATCTGGGAGGTATTCTTTCTGATTGAGCTGGGAAGGGGTCTTACTCTTCGCTCTCTTACGCCATCGGCCAACGAAGATGTAGCTGCTTTTCTTGGATTTATTAGTCCTTACTTTAGTGCCGTTAGAACCGTTGAGGGACCGTTCTATCGGCGCATTCTCTCGGGACGGGTGGGCCCACTCGGAGCACTGTATGAAAAGTTAATTTCGGAGTTTCAAGGATCTGTTCGAGTGCATGATCGCACGCCAATTGGGGCTAAAACCCGAGACGGAGGCGGGATTTTATTTATTTCTCACTTTGGCGAGATCTATCCTTCTGGCTTTCTACCGATTAAATTAGGCGATGTACGAGTGGACGACATCGGTGAGATATATCGCGGACATCCACTTCTAAGGGTGATTCGAGAAGGTGACATGCATGGGCGATGCGGAGCATGTGACTTTTCATCTATCTGTGGTGGCTCGCGTGCGCGAGCATATGCAAGTTTCGGTGACCCTTTAGGCGAAGACCCAGCTTGCGGGTACAAATATATCGGCGAAGGTGAACTTGTAACTACTTAGAACACGTGTCGATTTCTTTACTTGGGGGGTTGATCGTTACATCTTGGCGATAACGTGTTTGCATGAAGGCAAAAAGCGCCACCAAATTTGAATGTATTGAGTGCGGAGCTGCGCAACTTGGTTGGCTAGGTCAGTGTCCAACTTGCGGAAGTTGGAACACAATCGAATTGGTTTCCATATTGGATATACCTAGGAATGAGATGAGTGTCGTCGTGCCTTCAGTGGCGTACGATCCCGCCTCGGTACTTGGCAACGATCTGGTGTCAACCGGACTTATGGAGTTTGATAGGGCTCTGTCTGGTGGTTTGGTTCTCGGGTCCACTACGTTGATTGGCGGGGAACCCGGAATAGGTAAATCGACTTTAGCATTACACATCGCGGCGTCGTTTGTGGTACATAACTACAGTGTGCTTTATGTTAGTGCGGAAGAGTCAGTCGGTCAAGTCCAACGTCGAGCACTTCGAATCGGGGTTGGCAATGGGAAGCTTGAGTTGTACCAAAGCGTCGAACTTGAATCAGTACTGTCGAAACTTGCCCATTACGATCTAGTGATTGTTGATTCAATCCAGGCAATTGGTGACCCTAATCACACTGGCCTAGCGGGCTCTGTAAACCAAGTTCGTCACTGCGCGCAAAAATTGAACGAACTATCCAAAGCCACTGGTAACACAGTTGTTATCTTGAGTCATGTCACTAAGGATGGCTCCATTGCAGGCCCTAAATTGCTTGAACACATAGTGGATTCGGTCTTTGTTTTAGACGGCGAGAGAAGTGCTAATGCACGGTCTATCCGCTGCCTAAAGAATAGATTTGGGAAAGTTTCCGAGGTGGGTTATTTAACAATGAGTGCGGTTGGGTTGATAGACGAGCCGGATCAAGCTGATACCTATCTGGTTGATCGTCTAGGAAACGCGCCAGGTTCGGTCGTTTCGGCTACAAGGGATGGAAATCGTATTCGCTTGGTGGAAGTACAAGTTCTCGCAGTACGAAATCAGCGCGATGTTCCTAAACGGCAATTCCTGGGATTTAGCACGCAACGTTGTCTGGTAATTCTTGGCATGATAGAGCACTTTGCTAACATCCGCCTTGATCGATACGATATTTTTGTTTCGATCGCCGGTGGGGTATCTTTCGACGACCCAGGTCTCGACCTTGCTGTGGCGGTTGCTGTAGTCTCCGGGGTGTTACAGCAACCGATCCCTACGAAGCTAGCGATCTTTGGCGAGCTGGGTCTGACTGGCGAGATCAGAAACGTGGTAGGTACGAAAGAACGCATTGAGGAAATTACGCGACGGGGTTTTGTATTTGCGAGTACGCTACCTATCGATAGTGCGTCGACGCAAAATGGAAGCAGAACTTTGAAAGACGCGCTACAGGCGTGTGGTTTAGTAACAAAAAGCGATACTCACAGCCACTAGAGTGTATATATGTTTTCCAATTCCGGACCCGAGATATCTTCCACGCTGGCGATGGTGTCACCAGGTGCGGCGTTACGGGCCGGGTTGGATCGAGTATTGCAAGCTCGAATGGGAGCCTTGGTTGTCGTAGGTGACGGGCCTGAAGTGCTGTCCATTTGTACAGGTGGCTTTTTACTCGATACGGAGTACTCACCTCAGAGGCTTTACGAACTCGCAAAGATGGATGGCGCAATCATCCTGTCGTCCGACGCAAAACGGATCGCACGCGCAAATGTTCATTTGATGCCGGATCCCAAGGTGGTAACCACCGAAACTGGAACCCGACATCGCACCGGTGAGCGAGTGGCAAGGAGCTTGGGTGTTCCTGTTCTTACGGTCTCAGAAGAGCAGTCAGTAATTACGGTTTATCGGAATGATAAGAAGAAATCACTAGCATCGATCGCATCACTATTATCGAAATCGAATCAAGCACTCGCTACGCTAGAACGTTATAAGACACGCCTAGACGAAGTATTGACGCGTCTTGATTACCTAGAAGATCAACAGATGGTAAGTTTCAGCGATATTGTGCTTGTCCTGCAGCGATATGAGATGGTCCGACGAATCGCTGAAGAAATTGAAGTTTCGTTGCTGGAGCTTGGCGATGATGGTCGCCTGGTGGAGTTGCAGCTAAATGAGCTGTCTAGCGGCTTTGAGTTTGATTACAGGTCTGTTGTAGAAGATTATTTAGGGGCCTGCTCTATTAAAGAGGCCGATTCAGTTATTGAGTTATTGGGATCAATTCCTACCGATGAACTTTTAGTGGTTGAAACAGTTACAAAGGCCTTACTGGCAAATCCACTGTGTGCCAAAGTATGGGTTGCGCAGGTGGGTGCTACGAACAAAGAGACCATATTTGAAGAGGGCCGCACAGCCTTGAGGGGCATGAGGGCACTGTCGAGGGCGCATGAGGTTCCACTTAACGTGAGATCCGCGTTGCTTGATGGTCTACCGTATGGTAGGTCGCTTTCAGATATGACCTTTGATGATCTCTTGGGGATTGAGGGCATGTCAGAGCAATGGGCACGGGTGATCGCCGATATTTTTAATATCGAAGTTCAAGCCCAATAGCTACCGCCTATGCGCGAGCATTTTGTTTTAGCAAATATTTTCTGTAGGTTCTAAAAGTCTTAATGCGGCATTCTTGCCTGATTCAATGCACGCCGGAATACCTATGCCGTCAAATGCACTTCCACATATTTCAAGTCCCGTAAAGCTGGCTAAATCTTTCCTAATCTCTTGGACAAGCTGTTTATGAAACGGGCGATATTGAGCAAGTGCAGCTGGCCAGCGCGCGATTGCAGTCTGGGTAGGCTCTTTTGTTGCCTTTAGAATTTCACAAACTTCTGCGGTAACTTGCGATGAAAGCTCTTGGTCTGAAAGCGCGATTGCTCTAGAGTCTTTGAAGGTTCCAGTTGAAATCCGCAGAATCTCTGAATCTTCAAAATTGAGTCGGCTCCATTTTCGGCTAGCAAACGTAATTGCAGTAACAACGCCTTGATTTGTCCGCGGTATAAGTACTCCACTGCCTGTCAGTTTGCGCTCGAAGGAGTTTATTGGATAGCGTTGAATTATCATTGCTACCGGTGCATACTC
The DNA here is from genome assembly GCA_021785005.1 of Actinomycetes bacterium. Classification (GTDB taxonomy): domain Bacteria; phylum Actinomycetota; class Acidimicrobiia; order Acidimicrobiales; family Acidimicrobiaceae; genus Acidithrix. Next base: position 24,395 of record JAJYGT010000103.1, on the reverse strand, counting down.
GATTGAAGATATTTTGTTTGCGCATTGAGCGTCTAGGTCTGAAATCAGCGTTTTAGTAATATACGAAGGTGTGGCGACTGCAACGCCTTTAGCGTTCAAATTCAAAGTGGATCCATCGCCTGACCTGACCGAAACGATATAGCTTGACTCATTCTTGGTAATCGAGGTGGCTTTTGAATCAAGCAGTACTTTTACGCCTAGTTCTAAGAGGTATTTATGGGCGTGCGGAACAAGCTCGTCTAATCCGAGGGCTAATGAAGCAAATGGTATTGATTCAGGTGGTTTCGATAAGTTTTTGTCGCGTGCTTTTGTGTGTAGCAAAAGGGACCGGGCCAAAGATCGCGAGCTGCTTTTCTTATAGTTTTCCAGCATCACAGGAACCACAGCATCTAGCGAGAGGTCGGTAGTTGACCCAGCATTTATCCCGCCTACCATCGGATCGACAAGGATGTCGTTCACCTCTTTGCCAAAGCGCGCGTTAACCAAACTTGCGATAGTTGCATCGGAGGCCAATTTTGTCTTAGGTAGAATTAGATCCAGTGCGGCACGCAGACGCCCGAAAAAAGACAGCATTGAGGCGCTTTTCAAAAATGATCCAATTTCAACTGGAACCCCAAGCATTAGGCCTTTGGGAACAGCGTACATTTTGCCTTTGACATAAACGTTTGCTGCAAAGATTACAGGTCGCGTTATTTCGCCTTGCAGTCCCAGCTTTTCTAGCATTTCAACGCCTTGGGTCGTGCGTGTCAAAAAAGCATCTGGGCCAGCTTCGACTCGAGTATCGCCAAGTTCGAGGGATCGTATTTTACCACCTAATACAGAATCACTCTCAACTAATGTAACGCCAGCACCCGAACCCAACCTTTCGGCAAGTTCGATTGCGCATGATATCCCGGTAATTCCACCGCCGACGACCACCCAGCTCAAGGTTTGGTACCGACATTTTGCGGGTCGTTTAGGTGTTCGCCACGAATTTTAAGACCGTTTTCATGGACAAATGAAACCAAATCTTTTATGACCACTGGGTCGGTCTCAGGTAACACTCCATGACCAAGATTGAATACATATTTGGGTGCAGTCGCAGAATCGATTAGGACTCTTGTCGCGCCTTCAAGAGCCTCTTTAGAGCCTTTGAGGCAAAGCTGCGGGTCAAGATTACCTTGCAAGGCAAAGTCGGGTCCTAGTCTTTTAGCGGTGGTTGAAATCGACGTGTTGAAATCAACCCCTATCGCGGAGGGCTTAGTCTTGGCGATTAGCTCTAGCAAGGGTTCTGTTTTGACTCCAAAGTGGATGGTGGGCACAGAACTGATTATCGGGTCGGAAAAAATTTGGTGCATCTGACTAGATATGAATCGTTCGTATTCCGTTGTGCTAAGAGCACCAACCCAGGAATCAAATATTTGGATTGCGTCCACGCCGCTAGCAATTTGTGCACTTAAAAAGTCTATGGTGATCTCCGTCAGGCGTTCTAAAAGCGTTGCAAACAACTCGGGTTGACTCGCCATGAATGCTTTTGTCTTGGTAAAGGTTCTAGATGGTCTTCCCTCGATCAAATAACTAGCAACTGTAAAAGGCCCCCCGGCAAATCCGATTAAAGGAACGCTGAGCTCTTTTTTGAGGAGTTGTATGGTTTCTAACACATACGGAGTGAGAGCAGCTGCGCTAAAGTCCTGCAAGCGGTTCAAATCATCTTTGGATTTAAAAGGATGCTCGGTAACTGGTCCTTGTCCTGGGATGATCTCAATACCAAATCCGGCCGCGTGTACCGGAACTATTATGTCCGAATACAAGATCGCGGCGTCTACGTCATATCGTCTCACGGGTTGAAGCGTGATTTCACAAGCGAGCGTTGGATCTTTAACAGCTTCTAATATCGAACCAGTGCCACGAATCGCACGATATTCTGGTAGTGATCGACCAGCTTGGCGCATTAGCCAAACTGGAGTCCTTTCGGGGACAACTCCAGATAATGCGTCCATAAAAGCGCATTCACGGGCTGCGACCCCGGATCCAGAGGATTTGTTCAATTGCTGCTCCGATCGCACCTAAAGCTGAATTTTTATTTCGAGTGATCTTTTTAGATTGCGCAAAAAATGTTTGTCCCAACGAACCGCCGACGCAAGCCATAAAGCCAATCTTCATCCTATTCGCCTAAAGCGATAAATTTCAACTCGACGTGAAGTTGAAAAGCAACAATTAACTTGGAACGCGGACAAAAGCAGATGCGGTTGTAAGTTGGTTTACCACGAAAAAAGTAGCTGCCCTATTAGACGAATCGTGTTTTCCAACAATTTTTATTTATCTTGGGTCGACAAGAAAAAATTTCTAAGCGAGTGGCCGAAATCGCAAATGCGGTATTTTCCACTACGGCTACTAGCATTTTTAGGCTGTTTGAAAATCAGAATTAATTTGTTAGATCAAACTGAATGAGCCGGTGTGACTACTTTTTTGGACCACGAGAGGATCATGGCGTTTTGCAAACCCATCCAGAACTTGAGAATGAGCGTTCTTATTTAAATTACGCCTACGAGCGTCTAGAGACGATCAAGACAACCCTCCGCGAGACATTAAAGGAGGCATATGAGCTTGAGCGTGGGGGAACTCCGCAATCGAGAGCGGAACGAGACATGATCGTCCGGTCGACGTTGGATCGACTCGAGCGACTAGAGTTTGGTGCCCTTGCGCTGTGTTTTGGACGAATCGACTTGATTGCTGGCAACGATTCTGGAGCCGACAAATTCTATATTGGTCGCTTAGCAATTGCCGATAGCGATATGGAGCCTCTCGTTGTGGATTGGCGAGCGCCAATTGCGGAGCCTTTTTATCGGGCGACGGCATTGATGCCAATGGGCATCCAACTCAGGAGACATTTTGAATCCAAGGATCGCGTTTTAATTGCGATCGAAGATGAGCCCTTGGACATAGAAGCTAGTAAGTCCAATAGAGGGAATCTAGCTGGTGCGGGCGCTCTTTTTTACGCTATGGATCGTGCTCGAACAGGACAAATGGGCGACATTGTCGCGACCATTCAGCGTGAACAAGACGACATTATTCGCGCGCCGCTGCCAGGTGTGGTTGTAGTACAAGGCGGTCCAGGTACTGGCAAAACGGCGGTTGCACTACATCGCGCTGCTTATCTTTTGTATACCTACAGGAATCGGCTTGAGTCCCAAGGTGTATTGGTCGTAGCGCCCAATTTTAAGTTTGCGCGATATATCGAAAGGGTACTTCCTTCGCTCGGCGAGACAGGCGTCGAAATCTCGACCCTTGGTTCGCTAGTTGAAGTGAAAGAGCCGGTGACCCAGCCCTCAGATGAGGAAGCTCGGCTAAAGGCGGATCAAAGAATGGTCAGTTTCGTCGCCAAAGCTGTCCGTGATCGACAACGGGCTCTGCCTCGAGACTTTGGTTTTTATTTAGGTTCTGTCCAATTGTGGGTGACGCCTGAAATGTCACGAAAATCCGTTTTAATCGCCAAAAGGAAACCCGGAACCCACAATGAACGACGAAGAACGATTGAAAGCTTCCTGTCAACGCAACTAGCGAAGCTGTATGTGAGCCAGAGTCAAAAACAGCTTGAATTCAATCATGAATTAGTGTCTAGAACCGACGATCATGAAAACATATTTGGCGAGCCAAGTGGTGATATATTTATCGAGTCCGTTGATCCGACAGAAACTGATGAAGATGTTCTCAAAGAAGTTGCATCGACGATCCGGTCCGAGGTGGAATTTCAGAGAATTGTTGGTCGAATCTGGCCTAAATTAACGCCCGAACAGTTGCTGAGTGATCTTTTTTCCCATGAAGCATTATGCCGCCTAGCGGGCAAGGAAATTTTGGAATCGTACGAAGTTGAACTACTGCTCAAGACTTTTCAAAAGGGGTCATTTTCGCGATCTGACCTACCGTTGATAGATGAAGCGAGGGTCGAGCTAGGTCCTGTTTCAAAAAAGAAGCCGACGGATGAAATTCGTAAGTTTGGCCATATCGTGGTAGACGAAGCACAAGAGCTGTCGTTTATGGAATCGAGAATGCTTAGTCGTAGAAGTATAAGCTCCTCTATGACCCTGGTTGGGGATTTAGCGCAAACGACAAGTTCTCACGGAATTCGAAACTGGGAAAAGATTGTTGCCCCGCTAGCCAACGCGGTATCTGCTTGGGAATACCGCGAACTAAGCGTGAACTACCGCATGCCTACCGAGATTGCGGAACTCGCATATAGGTTGCTAGATCTTTCGGAGCTCGGTCTTGAAAAGTCCGTCTCAATCCGATCAAGTGGCTTTAGCCCAGTTTTTATTGAAGCTAAAAAATCTATTTTGAAAGAACTGCCTGCGATTGTGCGCGAAGAATTGGTCGTGCTTGGTCAAGGTCTAATTGGTGTGATTCTTGCAAATCATGTTGACGTGGATGCTGCTCGAACTGAGTTGCTTCAAGTGCCCGCTACTGATTCCCGAGTTGAAGTTCTCAACTTTGAAGATGCTAAAGGTTTAGAATTCGATAGCGTCGTGGTAGTTCAACCGACTGCCCTGGTTTCTGACTTTGCGTCTCAAAAATCCGCCTTGTTTACCGCCATGACCCGAGCCACAAAAAGATTGACACTTCTGTATGAGCACGGAGAGCTAGCTAATTTGGCTGCTTTTGATTTGATGTAATTTCCGCGAATTTAATTGCTTTTGTTTTCCGGAGTCTCAGATTTGATAAGACTGGTTGGCTTTGAAAAAAACTGCGATGATCAAACGTTTGGCTCGGGATCCCTGTATCGTGCTCTGCGCCTCCAAAAATAACATGGGCTCTGATGCAAATAAATTTTCAAATGAGATACGATAAGCACTATGGGAATCTTGTTAGGTCCATCGGCAGTTTATTTGCTTATCGTGAGTACAGGTGAGGATCAGTAGTGCCGAACTTTAAATTTTCATTGGAACTAGAGTTGAGTCGACATCAATAAGAGACTTAACCCAAGAATTATTGCCAACATTGCAATAATTTGTACGCCGGCGCTTACTTTTGGGATTTCGCATGTCAAAATTTGAAGTTTCGTCATCTGATCAACCTGTGAATTTACTCGGAATTAAGAAAAGTTTTCTGTGAATTTGATTTGTGCGTACTTTTGAGGAAGAATGAGGCTTATGTCACAATCAGTAGTCGTCCCTGAAGGATCGCAAGTTGCTCCGTTTGGTTTTAACCGACCTTCAATGCTTGGCGTTGGGACAATTGTTTGGCTCTCTTCTGAGGTCATGTTTTTTTCTGGTTTATTCGCCGCATTTTTCACGTTGCGAGCAAATTCAACTGGACCCTGGCCGCCAGCTGGAATCAAGCTCGATGTTTTACAATCGGGAGTTTTTACTTTCATCCTTCTCATGTCTTCGGTTACAATGCAAAAAGCGGTCTACGAGGTCGAGCATCATCGTAGAAAATCCGCTATTAAATGGATAACTATAACGATCTTGATGGGCGCGTCTTTTGTGACCAATCAGGCAATTGAATGGACCCATGTTGCGTTCGCGCCATCGACCAATTCGTTCGGCTCCTTGTTTTTTGTGATGACTGGTCTCCACGGACTTCATGTGATTTTGGGGTTAGTTGCAATGCTATTTCTCATCGGCCGAATGGCTGGGAGAACTCAAGATCCTGGAGAGATTGCGGTAGTGCAATCTCTTAGCTATTACTGGCACTTTGTGGATATTGTCTGGGTTGCCCTGTATTCAGTACTTTTTCTCGTTCATTAGGAAGGTTTAGTGTCTAGCTGGATTTCAAGAAAACTTGCAAAAATAAATGGTCCCCTTGCTCCGGTTGCTGTTGGCACTTTGGTCGCGGGATTTGGCTTCATTGCGCTTTACCCGTCCGCCAGTTCCGCCCAATCAAACAAGACTGGCAACTTGGGCAATTACGGGTACACGGGCTCGTATCTTTATGGCTCCAATGCGCAGGGCAAATCTGGCGAGGGTCTGACTTACCTCAAATTGAACCCGGCGACAATTCCGTATGGACAGTCACTATTTGTTGAAAACTGCGCAAGTTGTCACGGCGTAAGCGCACAGGGAACCTCTCGCGCTCCTAATCTCCAGGGTTTGGGTGCTGCGACAGTTGACTTTTGGGTATCCACAGGTAGGATGCCGCTGGCAGATCCTTCAGTGCAGGCGGTCCAAAAACCGTCTCGATTTACCCGCACCCAGACTCTAGCGATCGACGCGTACGTATCTTCGATCGCTCCCGGCGGGCCGGCTATTCCGAACGTGAACTTGGGATTGTCGAATGAATCTGCTGGTGAGTCGCTTTTTTCGACGAACTGCGCAGCTTGTCACACGATAACCGGTGCTGGGGACGCACTCGCCAGTGGAGTTTTTGCTCCGAGTCTTTACAGCGCAACTTCGACGCAGATCGCTGAAGCTGTCCGCACCGGTCCTGGTAATATGCCACGTTTTGGCCCATCTACATTGTCTGATCAGCAAGTGGCCGATCTCGTCAAATATGTAAATTATCTGAAGAACCCCATTGATCGGGGAGGAATCGCGTTGGGACACGTCGGACCCGTTACAGAGGGCTTTGTTGGTATCCTCGTGGGGTTAGGTTCGCTGATGTTGGCCGGACTTTGGATCGGAGGAAGGGCTAAGTGAGTATTACTGAACGCGATGATTCCGGCGCTTCACACCCAGCTATTGAAACCGTGGAGGGCAAACGCGGCTATGAGCTCGTTGTGGCCGCTTCGTTTATGGTTTCAGTTTTAGCCACGGTTGGACTCGGAGTATCGTACTGGCTTGGTGGCCAACCACAGATTGAGGGTGCGCTGTTATTTGTTACCCTAGGTGGGATTGGCATCGGAATGGTTGCTTGGGGTAAATATCTAGTTCCTCAGGGTCCGTACGTGCAAGAGCGCGAAACTCTCAAAAGCGAGATTCTTGAACGGGAGGCTTTCCTTGAAAGTCTTGAACGGGGTCAAAGGCAACTGGGACGCCGTCCATTCCTTGGAAAACTACTGGGGCTATCTGTTGGCCTTTTTGGAATTATAAATATTTTCCCGTTCTTAAGGTCTTTGGGTCCGCAACCAAAAAAGGCGTTGTTTACAACACCCTGGAAAGCTGGGGCGCTAATCGTCAGCGTGGGTGGTGCGCCGATTACTGTTGACACCCTTGAAGTTGGAGGCATTCAGACAGTATTTCCCTCTTACGATGTCGGAGGCGCCATCTCTCAAACGGTTTTGATTCGAATTGGAGATACGAATTGGACTACACTGCCCGGACGTGAGACATGGGGGCCAAACGGGTATTTAGCATATTCCAAGATTTGTACTCATGCCGGATGCCCAGTGGGTCTCTATCAGGAATTAACTCAACAATTGTTGTGCCCGTGCCATCAATCCCTTTTTGACGTGCTTACTGGCGCGACCCCAGTATTTGGTCCAGCACCGAGGCCACTGCCGCAACTTCCGATTTATTTTGACTCAAAAGGAAATCTCCGCGCACAGGCTGGTTACGACCAACCGGTTGGGCCAGGATTTTGGGAGCGTGGATGATAACACAAACTGCAGATTGGTTTGACGAACGACTCGGAATTGCCAAGTGGACACGGAAGTCCTTAAATAAGATATTTCCTGATCACTGGTCATTTATGCTTGGCGAAATTGCAATGTACTCTTTTGTGATACTTCTTTTCACAGGAGTATTCTTGACCTTCTTTTTTGTTCCGAGTTCAAAGGACGTTATTTACAACGGTTCGTATGCTCCACTACGAGGTCACAGTGTTTCGGAAGCATTTGCATCGACACTAGATCTTTCCTTTTCGGTCCGTGCAGGCCTGGTGATGCGTCAGATGCACCATTGGGCGGCGAACGTGTTCGTTGCAGCGATCGTAGTTCATGTATGTAGGATATTTTTTACCGGCGCGTTTCGAAAACCCCGTGAAATCAACTGGCTAATCGGTACCGGATTATTGGTACTAGCAATTGTAAATGGATTTCTTGGTTATTCGCTTCCTGACGATCTGATCTCTGGGACTGGAATCCGTATTGCATTTTCAATAGTGCTGTCGGTACCCGTGGTCGGTAGCTACATAGCCTTTTTCTTGTTTGGGGGAAATTTTCCAGGTAACGCCATTATTCCTCGGTTTTATACGCTGCATATACTGGTAATTCCTGGCTTGATTATCGGACTACTTACAGCGCATTTAGCTATTATGTGGCACCAAAAACACACCCAGTTTAAGGGCAAGGGCAAGAGCAACCGCAACGTAGTGGGCGTCGCAATGTGGCCGGCCTATGCATTTCAAGCAGGTGGCTTTTTTTTCTTGACCGCTGCTGTAATAGCTGCATTGGGTGGATTGGTACAAATAAATCCAATATGGTTATATGGTCAGTACGTGCCATACAAAGTTTCCTACGCAGTACAACCCGATTGGTACATGGGTTGGCTAGATGGAGCGATGCGCTTGATGCCGTCGTGGGAAATTCAAGCATTTGGTCACATGATTCCAACCGTATTTTTCCCAGCTGTTTTATTGCCTGGAATAACTTTCACGGTGCTCGGGCTGTGGCCATTTATTGAGAAGAAAATTACTAAGGACGATCTGGAACACAATATTTTGGATAATCCCAGGGATGTTCCCTGGCGTACGGCTTTAGGCGTAGGTGTGTTGACCTTCTACGTGGTACTGTTTTTTGCTTCCTCAACTGACGTACTTGCAAACAGCTATTCGCTTTCATTAAATTTTGTATTGTGGGGGTTTCGGATCCTTGTATTTGTTGTTCCTCCAATTGCCGCGATTGTTGCCTTCAAAGTGTCCGCAGAGGCCTCTGAGGTTCCCAGTACGGGGAAGCGCAAGAGAGCGGTTGCGATTATGCGATCTGATGTTGGGGAGTTTTACACAGAAGATATTGAGCCACGCAGTCCTGCACACGAAGAATCCATTGAAGAACTTCCAGAGGAAATTCATTACCACCTCTTGAAAGCCAACGGAAGAGAGCTCGTCACGTCATCTGGTGGCTCAATTGGTCAGTCAGACTCGCTCAGGTTGGATAGTGACACTGATGCCGGGAGTAGGCAAATACCAGGTGTTCAAATTGTGGACCATGGCTTTTTTGGTAGGAAAGGGTCAACCGGCGGTCGTAGCAAGCGGAATATCATTGGGCGCAAACGACGATGAATGAGGTCTATTGCTATGTTTTGCTTAGCAATGCTGTAAGGATGAAGGGTGATTGGGTGCAAAAATATCAGTTTGATAGTACGCTCACGGCTAAGGCATGTGTCTCATGAGAACTGTTAGAGCCGGTGTGCGGTCGTTTTCAGAACTCAAATTGACTCGTAAGTTAGGCGTAGTGCTCATAGGCGCGTTAGCTCTAAGCTCTTGTAACCCGACATTTGGAGCATACCGTGGCGCTACCACCCAAGGCAAAGATATATTTAGTCTTTACCAGGGATTTTGGTATACGGCGATTGGTGTCGCTATCGTAACATTTGGTGCACTTTTGTTTGTGGTCATAAAGTTTCGTCGCAAGAACGATGCGATTCCAGTCCAACGACATTCGAACGTGCCGATCGAAGTGATTTACACCGTAATCCCAGCAGTCATTGTTGCCGTATTGTTCTTTTTCACCGTCAAGGTTGAAAACAGAGTAACTGCGGTTTCGGCCGCGCCGAACTTGCGTGTAAAGATTACGGCATTTCAATGGGGATGGAGATTTACATACCCAAACGGGGCAAGCGTGGTAAGTCAAGGAGCCAACTATCCGCAAATGGTTCTTCCCGTTGGCGAGACTACCACCGTAACGCTGGTTTCACAGGATGTGGTGCATGGTTTTTATATTCCTGAGTTCAATTTTTCTCGTTATGCACTACCCGGTTTTACCAACTATTTTGACCTAAACCCAACCAAGGTAGGCACGTTCATCGGGAGATGTTCGGCGTTATGTGGACTTTATCACAGCGAGATGCTGTTTAGCGTACGCGTGGTCACACCGACGCAATTTCAAACTTGGTTATCGCAACAAAAGGCGGCTACAGCATGACAATTGCAGCAGAAAGTAAAACGATAGAGCATGGTGGTGCTTCTCACAACGGAGAGCCAACTGGTATGTATAAATGGCTAACTTCTACCGACCATAAGGTCATAGGTAAGAGTTATATGTATACTTCGCTTGTTTTTCTGCTTATCGCTGGTTCGATGGCAATGATAATCAGAGCGCAACTAATGAGTCCAAACGGCCATGTGGTATCACAGCAAATGTACAACGAACTCTTTACAATTCACGGCTCCATCATGCTGTACCTCTTTGCCGGCCCATTTGCCTTTGGAGGGTTTGCAAACTTTATTTTGCCTCTTCAAATTGGGGCGCCAGACATGGCATTCCCTAGGTTGAACGCGTTGTCATACTGGTTGTATCTGACTGGTGGCACTACGATGCTTTTGGGTTTTTTCACTGCCGGAGGAGCAGCGGCATTTGGTTGGGTTGCCTATGCTCCGCTGTCCAGCTATACCAATGCGCCTGGCCCTGGGCCAGACCTCTGGATTATCGCAATTGCACTTACCGGTTTTTCGGGAATCTTCACCGCAGTAAATTTAGTGACTACGGCTTTTTACCTTCGAGCCCCGGGCCTAACAATGTTTAGAATGCCGATTTTTACCTGGAGCATGGTAGTAACTGGCATGTTGATTTTGATTGCCTTTCCAATACTTACGGCCGCGATGATCATGCTTTATTGTGATCGACATTTGGGAACTCATTTCTTTACAGTATCGGGTGGTGGCTCACCCGTTATGTGGCAGAATCTCTTCTGGTTTTTCGGTCATCCGGAGGTGTATATTTTGGCGTTGCCCTACTTTGGTATGGTATCTGAAATAGTGCCAGTGTTTTCTCGCAAGCCAGTATTTGGTTACAAGGGTCTGGTATTCGCAACTTTGGCGATCGCGGCACTTTCTACTGGGGTATGGGCGCACCATATGTACACAACTGGAACGGTCCTATTACCGTTTTTCTCGGCGTTATCTCTGTTGATAGCGGTTCCAACTGGGATCAAAGTGTTTACCTGGATTGGGACTATGTGGGGTGGAAACATATCTTTCAAGACCCCGATGCTATTTGTGATAGGTTTTATCGTGACGTTTGTCATGGGTGGAATGACCGGCGTCATGTTAGCTTCGCCACCGATCGATTTTGCGGTGCACGATACTTATTTTGTAGTGGCGCACTTCCACCAAGTGTTGGCTGGTACTGCGATATTTGCAGGTTTTGCTGGATTTTACTACTGGTACCCTAAGCTAACTGGGCGAATGCTTCGCGAAAGCTTAGGCAAGCTGCAGTTCTGGATGGCTTTTATCGCATTCAATTTAACGTTTATTCCTCAGTATCTAGCTGGACTGAGAGGGATGCCGCGACGCGTTCCCGTATATTTGGTCCAAGATCACGTGACATTTTTAAATCAACTTTCTTCGGTTGGTGCGTTTGTGACTTTTCTCTCTTTCGTGGTTTGGCTCGTGAATCTGTGGGTGTCGTGGAAAAAGCCGATTGCCGCAGGAGACAACCCGTGGGATGGTCATACTCTAGAGTGGGGTACTTCGTCCCCGCCGCCACACCACAATTTCACGTCTTTGCCACCGATCAGGTCGCAAAGGCCTGTTTGGGATGCCAATCACCCCGAGCACGCCGATCATTTGAACCATGAGCTGCCAAAGAAAGAGGCGATTAGAAGATGAAAATTGAGTATCGCATTTACCTTGGAATAGGCCTTTTCGTATCCGTATTAACTGTCGTGTACTTTTTTTGGGCAAAAGAGTACGGCGGAGCTACAATGTTTTTCGGTACAGCTGGTCTTGGAATTATGCCTGCAATGTATATGGGTTGGTGGCATCGTCGCATGAAGCCGCGTCCCGAAGATACTGAAAATGCCACTATGGCTGAGAGCAAGGGCGCAATTGGTGCGTTCCCGAGCTACACCATTTGGCCATTCGTGTTAGGGATGGGTGCATTTATGAGCGCGCTGTCTTTGGTATTTGGGGAGTGGACTTTGGTAATTGGGGGAGCGCTTTTGATTTTCGGCGCCAGGTAAGTTACGTTGGAGTCGCGTCGGGGCGGCGCGATTTAGCCTGTGTTTGTATCGGGTCAGAGGCTAGACCATTCCAGAGAGATATCGAATAACCAGTATGTGTTCGTAATTTTTTGACAATACTTTGATAGCTTTTTTCTAATAATTGACCGCTAACCTTAATTATGTGTCTTTCATAACTAACACATTGCTTTCATTACACGGTTGGGCTGCGCTGGCAATTATTTTCTTGTTGCCGGCCCTTGAATCGTCGGTTTTTTTGGGTTTTGTGATCCCGGGAGAGACTGCCGTTATTCTTGGCGGAGTATTAGCATACGAGCACCGCATTCCGCTTTGGGCAGCCATTACCGTGGCAATTTTGGGAGCTATCATTGGCGACTCGATTGGATACTTCGTCGGTCGGGAATTTGGGCGTAAAATTCTTGATTCTAAGTCGGCGCGATTTATAAAGCCAGATCATCTGCGGCTCGCGGAGGAGTTTATCGCAAAGCGCGGAGCTTTTGCGGTCTTTTTGGGGCGATTCGCCGCGGCGCTTCGAGCAATCATTCCCGGTTTGGCAGGAATGTCGGGCATGCGCTATTTGGTTTTTGCGATCTTTAACGTGCTTGGGGGTACAGCATGGGCTATCACATTTACCCTGGCTGGATACCTAGCAGGCGCCAGCTTTAGGACGGTTCAGTCAACCGCGGGGACGATTGGGTACGCAATCATGGGAGTGATTGTGCTCGCAGTGTTAGGTGTAATTTTGTTCAAGCGCTTTCGTGACCGTCGTAAAGCTGCCAACGTGTCGAGCGATGCCACCAAGACAAATGCAGCGTCGCCATCTACTGGTGACGATTCGTCATCCTTTGGAATGCCTCTAAGTGAGACTTTAAAAATAGAGACAGATTAGGTTTGTTTTTTTGTTTGACAGGCCTTTGAACCGTTACGATTTTTAATCGCTCGTTAGAGCTCGACTTTGGTCATCGCAGTGACGAGTCGAATCGACTTGTCTTGCAGAGCTTTGGCGTGCCGGGAAAATCGTTGGAACAAAAACGGTAGCGTAAGACGAAAAAACGCTTTTATTTGGTATTTCGGTGAACCACTGCTTCCAAGGGTTTTAATTAGATCTTCCAACTCGGCAACGTCGTGTGAGAGCAAGGCAGCAACGATAAATCTTTGGTGGTGCCATGCCCGCAGTATCGATATAAATTCTCTTGAAAAATAATCACTTGTATACTCGCGAGCCAGAATAGTGGCGATTTGTTTTCTAAGAAGTGATACGTTTTTTGAAACACCCTTGACATTGTCTCGATAAAAAACCATTGGCGCACGCAATATCAGTGCACTTCCGTGTTTGGCGATGCGAAGCCACATATCCCAATCCTCTGCAACATCGGTATCGGGGTCAAAGTTTCCAACCATATCGAAAACTTCCCGTTTCACGAGTGCGGTTGAAGTCTGGAACTTGTTAATCACAGCGATATCAGCAGCGTAGACTCGCACCTCTTGAGCAACTTCACAATTAATCTTTTCCAAGTCGCGGGACCAGTCACAGGCAATCACATCGCAATGGGGATTTAGCAATGCTGCGGCTAGTTGAGTTTTGGTCTTGTCCTCGTGCCAGACGTCATCCCCGTCTAGAAATGCGATGAAGTGTGACATACATCGTTCGATGCCTGCATTCCTGGCGCCAGACGGGCTTTGGCTATGCGATTCGACCAGTAAAATCCTGTCTCCATATTCTTTAATTAGCTTGACTGAATTGTCATGGGAGCCGTCATCGACGACGATTATTTGATCGAGTGCGACCGACTGCCTCAAGGCGGAGTCGATTGCTGCCTGTATGGTGTCTTCGCTGTTAAAACAGGTTATTACCGCTGAAACGCTTGGTATTTGTGTCACGAAAATAAGCCTAGTTTCTGGTTGTCACTAGTGGAGAAGCGACAGGTCCAAAAAGGCGTTCGGCGGCTTGGGTAACAACTTCGCGGTCGTCGAGATGTACCTGTGTGTTGCCGATGCGAATTGAAGTTTCATGTCCACGCCCTACGATTACGACAGCGTCGCCAAAGGTCGCCTGCTCTAGGGCGAACTCTATCGCGTCAATTCGGTTGGGTTCTATGTGAACGTGCCTTGGAATAGCATCTAGAGTTCCCAAGACTATTTGGGAAATAATTTCGTGCGGGTCTTCTTCTCCAGGGCTATCAGTAGTGATTATGGCAAGATCAGAAGTGGCAAGTGCTCTTCCCAGCGCAGGTCGTTTTAGTCGATCACGACCACCGCGCGCTCCACCAACCGCTATAACTCGACCCCCCGATGGAATGAGTCCTCTCACCGTGGTAATGAGATCAGCGATGGAATCCGGTGTATGTGCGTAATCAACTACTGTTAAAGCTGGTTGGCCTGCCTCGATCTTTTGAAACCTACCAGACACGCTTTCGCACGACGCAATCCCCTCTATGGCTAGATCGGGGTCCGCACCAAGTTTGATAGCTGCGAGAAAGGCTGCGGTAGCGTTCATAGCGTTGAGTGCGCCAACGATTTTGGTACTTAGCGAGTATGCCACCACTGCATTACTTAGCCGAAATTGTGTTCCCTCGGCTGTTACCGAAATATCAGTAATTTGATAATTTGCGTTCTTCGAGGTTCCGAAGGTGATGTTGGGTACCTCCAATTGATTTGCCAAGCGGCGTCCCCATGGATCATCCACATTTACGATCGCAAACCCGCAGCGCTCTTTGGCAAATAACTGGGCTTTCGTGAAATAATATTGTTCGATAGTGCCGTGGTAATCTAAATGCTCGGGCGTAAGGTTTGTAAATATTCCAATCTTAAAGAAGGTGCCGTCAACCCTTCTTTGATCAAGACCATGCGATGAAACTTCCATAGAGACTACGTCGACTTTGTTGTTGACGAGTTCCGCTAAGAGTGCCTGCAGATCTGGAGCTTCAGGCGTGGTGAAGGTGGATGGTGATCTTCTACTGGCTGATCGAAACTCGATTGTACCGATAATTCCGGTTGTGAAAGACGATTTGGTTAAAGCGGAATCCAATAGAAATGAGGTGGTTGTCTTACCATTAGTGCCGGTTATCCCAACAAGGCCCAAAGAAAGGGAGGGATTGTCATAAACCATGCAGCTGATATAACCCAAGGCTTGTCTAACTGACGGGACAAATAGGACTGGAATTTGCGGGTAGTACTCTACTAAGTCCCGATATTTTTGCGCAATTATGAGAGCAGATGCTCCTTTGGCAATCGCGTCAGGAACGAAATCCATGCCATTATTTATATTTCCTCGCACAGCAGCGAATGCGTAGCCGGGGGTAATTTTCCTGGAATCGTGACTAATGCCAATTATGTTGGCATCCGAACTGCGAAGGTAGGCCCCTTTAATTTGTCGCTCAATCTGCGAAAGTTTCACGGGCACAGGTTTGATTCCTTGAATATCATTTTAGTTTACCTTATGCCTATAGATCCTAGCTATGGGACTTAGAGTTAGCTGAATTTTTATGCCGACTGAACCGTAAACTTAGTTGCCAAAACGACACAATGGAAATTTGATCATCCGATAGTATGACGGGAAAGATCATACTATCGGCGCTGTTGTTTTATAAAATATGGCTCTAAATTGGCCATATGACTTTAGATGCAGCAGTTCATACGGAGAGCTTGACGAAACGCTACGGAAACGTAGCCGCAGTCAACGGGGTAAATCTGACTATTCCCCAAGGCGTTGCTTTTGGGTATCTTGGCCCGAACGGAGCCGGCAAGACCACATTGATTCGAATGCTTTTGGGGTTGACGCCAGCAACATCTGGTCGAATGTGGCTATTGGGTGAAGAAATTCCAAAACATAGAGCAGTTGCGTTGGCGCAGGTTGGAGCAATTGTTGAGGAACCGCGTTTTTACCCTTATCTTACCGGACTAGAAAATCTTTTAATCGCAAGTGCGGTGAGAGGTCCCGAGAGTAAAGGTCGAATCAAACAGACGCTCGATCGCGTAGGTTTGTCAGAGGTTGGAAACTCTAAGGTTTCCACCTATTCCCTGGGTATGCGTCAACGACTTGGAATTGCTCGATGCCTGTTGAACGATCCAAAGCTGCTGGTTCTAGATGAACCAATGAACGGCCTAGATCCCGCAGGAATCCTGGAATTTCGATTGCTAATTCGATCTTTGGTTGACGAGGGAAGAACGGTTGTAATTTCGTCTCATTTGTTGGACGAGGTCGAAAAGACTTGCGACGCAATAGCCATTGTAGATCACGGTCAAGTGGTACGCCAGGGAACACTAGCAGAAGTAACCGGAATACACGAAGGGGTTGTGATCCTAGAAGTCAATCCGGTTGAAAGAGCTCTTGAGATTTTAGGCGGACTTACCCAAGTCATTTCGGTAGAGGTTATTGCGAGAAATGAACTAAAAGTTTCCCTTAACCAAACCACGAAAATTTCGAAGCTTAATCAGATTTTGGTGCGAGCTGGTGTCGAGGTCGAACGACTGGAGCCAAAGAAGGCGACGCTTGAAGACGAATTTCTGGCAGTCACTAGCAATATGGGCATTAAGTAGGAGTGAGACAATGGCATTGTGGTTTTTAGTTAATATGGTTCGAGCTGAAGTGCTAAAACTACGAAAAAGTAAGTCACTTCTGATAACGGCGCTTTTGTTTAGCGTCGGTATCGTGGTTATTTATTATGGAGTATTGGAGATTCTTCACTTGAGCTCCCCAGCGGCACATGGTCCAGCCGGAGGTACTGCGAATTTCAACCAGGCCACCGATCTAATGTTATTTATTGGAGCTGCTGGCGCCATACTTGTAGGTGCTAGAGCGGGATCAGCAGACGTTTCCACTGGCGTTTTCAGAGATCAGGTGTCAACCGGTCGCAGTAGGTTGGCACTTTTTGGAGTCAGGATCTTGGGCGGTCTTGTGTTTTACGTTCCGTTTTTACTCGTCGCATTAGCTATTTCACTTGCGGTCACCTACTCGTTAAATCAGGGACTTGCGAACCCAACTACCCGTGATTTAGAGACCGCGATAGTCGCGGTATTGATCACCAACGCATTTGATTTCTTATTGGCACTTGGTTTGGCTACTGTAACGAATTCTAGATCTGTAACCACAGGTGTATTGCTGGTTTGGACTCTTTTCTTACAGCGACTAGTCTCGACGATTACATACCTTGGCAACTGGCGCAAGTTGCTACCTAGCGAAGCTGAAAATGCTCTTTATGCTCATCGCGGTGGTGCGTTTGGTCAATCCGTAGAAGAAGCCGTAATAACTGCGGTCTTTGTCTTGATTGGTTGGGTTGTTGTCATGCTGAGTGTCGGCGCGATTCAAATTAGCAAAATGGACGCCTAGAACTATTGATTGCGCGTAGCTTAATTAGTAATGGTTAATCGCAAGTTTTGGTTAAGAAAATCAATTTCTGAGAATACTCAAAGATCGAATGATCGCCTTACGGTGGTTATTGTGATCGGACTGTTAGTTTTGTCCGTCGCATCGATTGTGTTCAACCTTTTACGTGCCAACGGCAAAGTACCTGGATCTGGTTTGACGCTCGGGTTCGTTGAAGTAATTGGAGTGGTGGGAGTTTGCGCACTTTGGTGGAAAGATAAAAATCCGGGATTTGTACTTTTTCTCGTATTAGGTGCAACGCTCTTAGAACATCGGTTGCACCCGTATGGCACTCGGAGCATATATCCAATCCCGTTTCTTGTGGCTTTGCTCTCTTATTCCGTTCTTACCAACTGGCGAAAAGTTGTTAGAGTTGCTATTGCTTGTATCGCGGTATTTACCACGGTGTCCCTTATTTTTCAAGATAATGTCGGCCCTTATGGTCTCTACAGTTTCTTGGGAGCCGTTACTTTTGTGGTTCCTGTCAGTTCCTTTGGACTTTGGATTGGCACGCGTCGGGCGCTGGTGGTCGAATTGAGAGAGCGATCGAGAAGACTTGAAAGAGAGCGTGAACTAGTGGCAGAACGCGCGGTAGCTGATGAGCGAGTTCGCATAGCTAGAGACCTTCACGACGTGGTTGCGCATCATGTTTCTCTAATGGTGATACAAGCAGGTGCGGTTCGAGAACTTTTGCCAGTTGATTCGCCACTGAGATCGCAACTTGATGCGCTCGGTTCGACCGGCCGCGAGGCTATGGCAGAAATGCGTCGAATGCTCGGTCTTTTACGTGGCAGCGATTTGGAGCAAGTACCGCTGGCACCCTCGTTTCGACTGTTAGATATAGCCTCATTAGTGGAGCGCGCGGTCGATGCGGGTTTCGATTTATCTTTTCGACTAGTTGGAGCTGTATCACCGCTCGGTGACGCGCGCGAGTTGTGCTTATATCGCGTTGCCCAAGAGGCGGTAACGAATATCTTGAAGCACACAAAATCCTCATCTGGGTATGTAGAACTTAAATTTGCCGGTTCAACGGTAACGCTTACAGTTGAGAATTACGGTGAAATCGCCCAAACGTACAAGCCAGGTGGTCATGGAATTGCTGGCATGAACGAACGAGTTTCGTTGTTTGGCGGCACATTAAGTGCTCAACCTATATTCCCAAATGGTTTTCGGGTGCACGCTAAACTGCCGATTCAAAGTGCGGCAGTGGCGTAATGATCAGGGTGATTGTGGTTGATGACCAGCCATTGGTACGCTCTGGATTTAAAATGATACTTGAAGCGCAATCGGATATAAAAGTTGTATCGGAGGCAGGCGACGGAAAGAGCGCAATTGAGAAATGCCGAAGCTTCAAGCCAGATGTTGTGCTGATGGATATCCGGATGCCAGTCCTAGACGGATTAGAGGCCACCCGACAATTGCAGGATTTTAAGATACTGGTTCTTACAACTTTCTCGATAGACGATTACGTCGTAGAAGCTCTTCGTGCCGGGGCGTGCGGATTCTTACTCAAAGACGCTACACCAGAAGAACTTGTTACTGCGGTTCGCGCAATTGCTGCCGGAGACGCGGCACTTTCTCCAGCAGCAATAAGAATGCTTTTGGATATAGTTCGGTCTAAGACCCCCGTTAAAAAGACTTTGGACAAAAAGAGGATTGCCGAGCTCAGCACGAGAGAGCACGAGGTTTTGTTGCTATTAGCTCAGGGTCTTTCAAACTCAGAAATTTGTGCTGAGCTTTACGTGTCTGAAGCAACAGTAAAATCTCACGTATCTCACGTTTTGGCAAAGCTTGGGTTACGAGATAGAGTCCAGGCTGTTGTAGCCGCATACGAGCTAGGAATAATCGAACCACGGCGTTAATGTGTTACGATTTATGTTCGAAATAACCTCGAGAGACAAAGTTTATATCATGATCTTTGTTGCATTAAACCAAAACCTTTCACTTGGGACGTACCAGGAATGATAGATATTACGTCACTTACTGGTGCACGAAGCTGAAACCAATATCGGTGCTGTTCAAATTTGGTGAGATAAGGACTCATTCATTTACGAATTACGCGAGGATTTGAACGCACGCGTCTTGGTGGGAGAATTTGATCCATGAACTCAGCAACTATTCGGCTAACAGATTCAGGCAGGTTATTCCAAGAAATAACCAAGGCATTAATCCCTATCCGTAACTTCAACTGATATGACCAAGATTCGCGTTGTGGGTTATATCGTATCTTTTTACAACCGCAAAAGGGGTAATTCTCGGATTGACTAGAAAACTCCGTTGCAATGTCAAACTGAACATTACGACAATCGACGAAAGCGGTTGCCTGCAGCTGAAACATCCAGTATCTAAGAGTGTCCAAAAATGGGGTGTCTGTGTCCGTGGTCAACTTTTGGTTCAAAGCGCCTCGGCGGTTAAATGATTGAAGTAATGGTTTCGACGCTTGCCCTCTGGTACGCTTGCGGCCTTTGATACTAGGAGGCTAAGCGGATATCGACTACTTACAGGAGCCGATTACGGGAATATTGCAATTGAGGAATCCAAACTGTAAGCAGATGTTGCGCTGATTGATATAACGATGCCAAATTAGACGGGTGGGAGGCAACGTTTCAACTGCAGGATGTTTGAGTATTGCTCCTTGCAACCGTTTCGTTTGACGCTTATGTCGGGGAACATTTTGCTCCGGGGCAAGCGAATTTTTGCTATGCGATGCGATCTCAGACAAAGGTGTACGGGCAATTCTCTCGATTGTTGTATCTGATACTGCAATATCTCCCAGGACAACCGAAATGTTCTGGGAGACAGTTTTTTTAGACATGGGGTAAATAGGTCGTTGGACAAAACGAGGATTAACGAGCGCAGCTAGAGGAAACATGAAGTTCTGTAGCTCGGCGCTCAGGGTCTTTCGAGCACAGCGATTTGTGGCAAGCTTTAGGTGTCTGAAGCGCTAGTTAAAACCCAAATGTCTCACGTAGCAGTAAAGCTTGGCCTTCGATACTGAGTATAAGCCATTGTAGCTGTGTAGGAGCCTGGAATCATTTAACGAGGGCGCTTAGACGATCCTATCAAAGGTGGGACGAGAACAAAATAAAACGCAGGATCACTCAACGCTTTCCCACAACAAGTACCCAACTCAAGTAGCTCTACTAACGTCAATGTGGGTGGATGTGAATTTTTTAAAAACAGCAAAATCCCAAACGAATGCTTTCAACTGCCGTATACAGAACAGTCAACTGACGGTATAGCTTTAGCGCGTTTAAATGCGCGCTTGGGATGCAATTACCAAGCCGCTATGACCTAAACGCGCTAAATGTTATGAGGCTAACGCCTTCGTGCGTCAACTGACGGCGCTCGCAGAAAATGGCATTTAAGAGTTTGGCATCCGTCAGTTCCAGGAGTGTCTAACGGGATTAAACGTTAATGAGCTGCTTAGTAGACTCTTTACTGTCTGTGATTTCGATTTTTCTCGGCTTAGCCTTTTCGCTCACCGGAATCACGACAGTCAAAACGCCATTTTCGCAATTGGCTCTGATACTTTCGGTATCTACGCCTTCACCCAAATTGAACTGACGAAGAAATAAGCCACGCGGTCGTTCGTTTGCGAGCCATTTGACACCATCTACATTCGACACTGATCGATCTGCACGAATGGTTAAAAGTTGACCATCAATGTCAATGTCAACTGACTTGGGATCTACACCTGGAAGATCAGCAGTGAGGATATATTGGTCGCCTTGGCGATACAGATCTACCGGCATTACCCGGGGTGCGCGAGTGTTGTCGAGTAGGCTCGCCGCGAAACGATCCATTTCGCTGAAAGGATCAAAAGACATAGGCATAATGAAAATTCCCCTTTCTCAAAATCGCTTTAGTAAAGTGGTAATAGTTGAGTCACATGGACTCAACTATTAATTTTATAGCACGAAAAACTCCATTCGCACAAGACTTGTTTCAAAAAATTCCACTTTTTTGAATCTGGTTAACACTAAGTCCCAACTCTTCAATTCCCATACTTTCTTTCGTGCGTGATGGACTGCTGAGACAGCGCTGTACACGGATAACGAGCGTCAAAGTATTTAGATATAATTTCGGCTCTTCTAACACTCGTGAGGGTCCACTGAACATCTTATTTGGGGAATAACCCCTGTACAACGGTGACCTTTTGCTATGAAAATCCGTAGAAGTAGCGCGTACGGGTCTGGTCTTTCTTTTTTGTATATTTTGCAACACGAAATTTAGGGGTCAAAAACCGTGCGCATTTCTTATGGGGGTTATTTCATATCTAAAAACCAAGTTTGTATCGGGATCACTTCTTGATTCGAAGGCGCCGGAGATCCCCATCTGCATCAGGAGCGCCATTTGAGTTCAACTGGGTCGGGTGAAGCTAAGGGTAGTATGAATAGTAAGGTAACGATCACGCTAAATAAAGAAAAGGCAGCAACAGCGAGGGTTTTGGCCAATGCCGCATCGACATCAGAAGTCATTGATATGGCTCTTGATCTGCTTATTCGGGCAGAGCGAACGCGACACGATGTTATCGCGTATCAAGAAAATCCGCCTACACAATTTGAAACGTTTTTGGCCAAATTGGGTGATACTAGCAATTTGGCTGATGACACCGATTGGGAGTCACTTTATCCGAGTGAGAGCCTGTGACTCAATTCCCGCAACGCGGAGAGGTGTGGTTAGCTGAGCTTGACAAAGTTCGCCCGGTTGTTGTTCTCGCCCGTTATCCCATGGGTAAATTTTTGAACTCGGTAATCATTGTTCCTGTCACTAGTACGATCCGCGGGCTATCTACTGAAGTTTTGGTAGGTCCTGAGGACGATATTCGGACGCCTTCAGCAGCGAATTTAGACACTATCCAGCTTCTTGCGCGTACAAGACTTGTTAGACATGTGGGGAGAGTGCGACCGATTACTTTGAATTCTCTCTGTGCCGCGCTTTTTATTGCAATCGACTGCTACGGCCTGTAATTTGAATTAGATGGTTTTTCTAAGATCTGCTAGAAATTGATGCCTTCGGAAAATTGATTCGGGATCCGAACGTGGAAATGCGCGGTGTCGACGCCACGGTATTGACTCCGCGGAAACATGGCGATTTTCGTTCCTAATTTTGGCAGGTATTGGGCCACGTGTTTGGTTATTATTTTATTTGCTTTGTACGCGTCATCGTAAATTGAATTCAGAGCTTGATAGCGTGCAGGAAAGCAGGATTTAAAGATTCGAAACTGAGTTTGTAGTTGGCATTACTGGGTACCCCAGCATCTTTCTGAATTCAGAGAAATTGCCATTTTGATCAGGGAGTTTCCTGCGGTGCACTTAGCGAGAGATAAGCAATCAGCGCGATGTTTGACTTTATGATTATGGGTACACCAACGCCTGAATTGTGGAACAGGCATGTATTTCCCAGCTAGTCAAAATGCGCGCAATAAAGAATTTGCAAACAAGGATTTACGAGTCGGAGACAAAAGCTACTATCGGTGCTAATCTCATGCTAATATCGGTAAGTCAATCGCGAATTTTATATGGGGGGATCCATAATATGGCAGATTCGGTTATAGGCGCGCGTTATCGCGAGATCGCTTCGCAAATCGAAGATTTACTATCACTCGAGGCTCCACTTGTTGGAATCGCACTAGCTGATGCGCAACCCAACGGAGTTGTTGCATTTCAAGACATTGCGCCATCGGCTTGTTCATTTTGGATAACAGCTCAGAACCAAACCTTCTTCGCATCGCAAGCTGATCACATGAATTGCGTATTGGGTGCGTATGTGATGGGGTTTGGGTTGGATGAATTTGGGCAAGAAGAGCTCGTAGGCGTTATGCAAAAGATGGACGACTGTGGGTACTTTTCGCCTAATGAGGCACCAAGTGTGCCAACGATAGAAAAAAAGGCCTTAGGTGCGGTATATGGACCGCTCGCGAGTTTTCCACTCACCGCAAGTGTCGCTGTGATGTGGTTGCGAGCAAGCCAAGCGATGTTGGTACAAGAGGCAACTGGATCTGCACACTGGGGCAAAGATGTGGTAAGTCGCGTTACGGGTAGACCCGGGTGCGGTGCATTACCTCTGGCAATAAAAACGTCAAAGCCGGTTGTCTCAGCTGGCTGTACGGGAATGCGTACTTTTACTGGCATTGATGACGATGTCTTGCTTGCTGCCCTTCCAATTGACAAAATAGAAGAATTTGCACAAAATCTTTACGCTGTGGTTGAAGCGAATTCACGTATGCGTAGTTATTATGTCGCACGCAAGCAAACACTTTTAAGGGGCTAAATTTTTTAACGATAGTTTTGCCAAATTGAATTGTGCTTTTCTGTGTGGTGCTGTCGATGCGAAAGCTGTTGTGCGAAGTCTTTGTTGAAAAGGATTTTTGCGAACAATATCATTGGTATCGTTGGATGTATTGTTGATAATGTATCGACTGCATTGCTGGTATATCTTGCCTTGCTGCCAGGCAAGATAGTTGGATTTTCCAACGCTCATGTGGATCTCCAGCGCGCCGAATCGAAGATTAATCTCATTATAAGCTTGGTTTTTAAAGGTGAAATAACTCCATAGAAAAACACGCGCAGTTTCCTAGCCCTAAATTTGGAGTTGTAAAACCATCAAATAAGGGAGGTCGGATCCGTGCGTGTTTCTGCTCTTGTCAAGCAGATTATTGGTCTAAAAGTCTCGTTGTAAGAGAGGTTTTTTTCTCGAATCTGAAATATTGGTGGAACTCAAGGTCACACCCGGACCAAGCTCGGTTGTCCCAAGTGCAAACACTAGACACACTTGCGTTACGACTCTCCTACGACTAACTCCCGTCAGAGACACACTAGATATGGGGTACGCGAGACCTGGCTCTCCCTGTCACCTGAGACGACTGAAGTGTCCAAATTAGATTGTGTGCCGAGTTATGTGCAAATTGGTCACAGAATCTTTGGACTCTCTTTATCTTAGGACGTGACTTAGGATCCGTCGTTGACTTTTTATCTTTTGGAGCGTATCAA
>JAJYGT010000101.1 GCA_021785005.1 Actinomycetes bacterium | reverse complement strand
TAGGCCCACCAGTGCACGACATATCTGGCTAGGATCGACTATGGCAGGGATGTTATGTTTTTTGATTTTCACAATTCAACGATATAAGCATCCCTGTCTTTTTATATCTTTGATTGCCCAGTATCGGGTACCTGTTAATTGGGCATTACCCCGTAAATATCCGAAGAGCCGTTTAAAATTCCTTGCGTTTTGAGGTTGTGAAGCCTGAGCTGATGGAACACCGTTTTTAAGAAAAACATCTCGCATGATTGCTTTGCATCGACAAGCAATCGCAGTTTCTTGGGTGAGACCTGGGGGGTTCTAGGTGTTGAGCTATCAATGCCGTTTCGACAATCTTAGTTTCGTCGTAGGTTAAGACACCAGAAAACCCCTGAGTAACATTTAGTTTAGCAACTAGGTCAAGAAGAGATTGTTGATTTTTAAAGTCAACAATCTCTTGATGTTGCACATAACCAGTCGTCCAATCTGTCAAAACCGAGTCGATAAGTACCATCTTGTATTGTTTGGCAAGAGATTGCAGTATGTATTCCCTGAAGGCACGTTTTCCAGAGTCCACTATAAGAAGAGTCTTCATTTGATCTCACAAAAAGATGGATGAAGAGTAAAAACGATTGGTACAACGTGGAACTTCACCGGTTGCGAGCAAGAAAACAATACTCCGGAAACAAGCGACCAACGCAACGGGACTAACGGCACAGTCAGATTGGGCGACTAATTTGTAGCGCGGTATGTCGACTAAGAACTTCGAAATCGGCGTCGTTGTGAAGTACGGGCACGTCCGATCGAATCGCAATCGTAGCGATAAGGCAATCAATCAACTTCCTCACAGTTTCTCCCCCGCGCCGACAGACTCTATACAGAGATGCCGCCTCTTCATAATCCATCGGCACGGTGCCCAAGAGCGTTGCCCCCGCGAGTAGCCGTCGCAGGTCGTTGAGGTGCTTATCGTCGCGGGCCCCCGCAAGAAGTTCCATTCGCACCGGCTCGCAGATTGCAATGTCGTCGCTAAGAAGTTCGTCGACGCGCCGGCACACCGCGCTTCCAGTATCTCGCAGGAATTCAATCCAAGCTGAAGTATCGATCAGGACCATTACGCGCGCGTCGCACGCATTGCTTCGATGTCCTCATCCCAGCCAGAGCCTCGAAGTGCCCGGGCGTCTTCCAAGTTGAACGGCTCAGCCGCTACCAACCGCAGTGCAAAGTTAACGGCTTCTCGCTTCGTTGAAAGGTGGTATCTGTTCATAACCACGCCGCAGGCGACATCGTCAATATCTATATTTGTGCGTCCCATACACCTATCATACACTCCTTTGACGGATTTCGTCTAGCCGGTCGCGAAGCGAAGCTGAGTTACGTGGAGCGATCGCAGAGTGAAGGATTTTGCAGTTTGAAGATCCTCGGGGAGTCTCTTTTCTGTTTCCAGCTAAAGACCAGTATTCGAGCAGGGTATGCAGGGTCCATAGGGTTTGAAAAACCTCCTATGACCTCCGCGAAGGGTTAGTGAAAAGATTATCATAACCATAGCGACAAAACTAACTTCAAGAGTTGAAATTATGGTTGCTAGGCATAACTTGAGCCAGCTCAATTCCAAAGAATTTAAAACTGACCACGCTGTGTGTTGATCAGCGTGCAATTTCCATGGCCATATTCTTCCATTTTCCAATAGCTATATTTTTGGATTTATGGGTGACCGTTAACATCCTCGTTCAAACGTGAGATTGCCGAATTTAACTTACGACCTAGAGAAGCTTGGTCCAGTCGATTATCGACGCGGGCGAATAAGGTGTCGATTGCATTGTCGAGCATTCAGCTCGAGGGAATCGAAAATGCAACGAGTTTCTGTTTGTCTAAGAATCTGTCGTTGAATAAAGTTCTCATACCATCTGTTTGGTATTCTTATCGTATGCGCTGAGATCCAAAATTCGCAGGCGGGTCGATCATCCGAAAATGATGAGAATCAGCGAGCTTCCATATTTTCTCAGAAGAGTTGCAAAAACGCCGGCAACCTGAAGGCAAAACTAATGCCTCGCGTGTCTCGTCATCCTCATCAAGGTAGATCTTGCCACCTTTAGCCATGGTTGCACTTACCTTATACACACAGATTCTATATTTCAACTCTTACTGTGTCCAAGAAAGTGGGCCAGGCCAGTACTCGACAAGTTGTGCCGTGGCGGTAGTCATAATTAGCGACACGTCAATATGCCGTTAGCTATTAACTCACCACGACATCGTTGTGAACGATACTGCAAAGTCACGAATGCCTTTACTTGTCCTTTTTAGGATGAATCGAGCCACCTTGGTTTAGCATTTCTATGTAATCACCGAGCTTTCTAGCGCGCGTTTCTGGGCGCTTGACGGCGTTTAGGCGGAAAATGATCGAGTATCTGTTTGCCGAGTCGAGTTGTTCAAAGGTCAAAGAAGCGGCAGGGTTAGCGGCCAGTGCGTCGCCCAAGTCTTGCGGAACCGATGCGCTGGCCTGCCCACGATAAGCCACTTGCCAGCGCCCGTCGGCTTTTGCCGCGTCTACTGCAGCCAGACCAGCTGCCTGCATGCGTCCAGCCTTTGTGAGTCGTAGAACATGTTCAACATTACGTGCTGACCACGGACTTGACGGTCGTCGTGGGGTAAAACGGCGCTTATAACTCTGCTCGTCGCGTTGACTTATCTGTCCGTCAATCCAACCGAAACAAAGAGCTTCGTCAAGGGCATGTTCATAAGTCAGCGCGGTCAATTGTCCGCCCTTTTTGCTTAGGACTAGCCAAACTCCTTGCTCGTTTGAGTGATTCGTGGAAAGCCATGTGCGCCATTCCGTGACGTTCT
Organism: Actinomycetes bacterium; assembly: GCA_021785005.1. Classification (GTDB taxonomy): domain Bacteria; phylum Actinomycetota; class Acidimicrobiia; order Acidimicrobiales; family Acidimicrobiaceae; genus Acidithrix. Next base: position 26,366 of record JAJYGT010000101.1, on the reverse strand, counting down.
TGACAAGAAGTTCGACAAGCTCTGCCATGGCGTTACCATGACGTAGTGTCGGGCAGCTGGCTGAGGCAGAACGGTTGGCCGCTTGGATCAAGAAGAATCCGCCAGCGGTCAACACCGGGCTGATTGGCTGGCCGCCTTGCCCCAATGGCGCAAAGTCGCTCGGTGGCACTGGCGAGATCATCAACCAGCAGATCCAAATGGAAACGTTTTGTTGCCTCTTCATCAGGCCATACCGCGGGTTGGAACCCCTCAATTTTGCCGAATCCGATCCTCACGCCGTCACCTTCGACAACTCCGTAGTCGTTATCGCTGTAGGCAACGGTCCAAGCGAGCGCATCCGCGTAGAACTCTGCCAGTTGTGCCGGTTCCGCGCAGTCGATATCAACTTTCGACAAAGTCGCAATTGATCCGCCATCCGCTTTGCCGGAATATGTCTGTGTCACGCCTTTACTGTAGCTCAATGGCAAGTAGTCGGTCAAGTAGCCCACACACCCCTAATGCATGGGCGCTCCGAGCCTAAACGTCGTTATCGATAGTTCAGAAACAAAGTTTTACCCAAGAGGATCCTCCTGGTCGCAAGATTTGATATTCAGTGGTCGCCAGAATAAGAAATCGTCAATAGCTAATAATTCGTCGTAAAACGAGCCCCATGGTACGTCAAGAAAAGGTCAAGTCAATTACAGAGATTTTTCAACTTAGCAAGACAATGCCAAAGACCTAGCCGATACAACGTGCCGAATCATTGTAAGACTAGGAGTAACTTGGCGAGAAATTCAAGAATTCGTACTAACAGGATTTCGCAATAGCTGGTTGAAAGGCCTCGTGTTTTTACGAGCAGTTGCACGGTGCATGCAACTTTGGTGGCCAGATCCTTGCATTTCCCAATGGCCGTATTTGTGCATTTTTTCGTGGCCGTTGACGGGTGGCAATCTTTGAGTGACATAACCTTCTAGCTGAAAAACTTTAAAGGTTTGGATAAAAAAATTAGGCTGTTTGCTCCAAGGGCTCGGTCTTTGGTCGGGCTGGAAGAAACAATGCTGCTAAAAGCGCTCCGATCACGGTGACTCCAGCTGCAACGACACAACCGCCGGAAAGGCTGTGCAAAAAAGCTCCGATTGCGCTATTGGTCAGCGCGAGTGCAGCGTGAGTAAACCCGGCACTGACTAAGCTACGCGATGCGATGAGTGCACCACCGACTGATTTGTTTGCGGCAAAGATCGCTTGCACAGGGAGATTTGCCGGGGCGCTCGAAGCAAGTCGACTCGAGTAAAGTGTGGCGGCGACGCTACCGATAACCGCGACTCCTAAAGTTCCGCCGAACAGGCGGGTAGCATCGTTCACAGCAGAGCCTGCACCGGCCTTTGTTTTGGGAACGGCGCCCATAATCGCCTCGGTTGCCGGGGCGCTGGTCAAGCCCATACCTACGCCGAGGAAAAGCATCTGACCAACGATTGTCGTATACGGAGTCGACGCGGAGACAGTTGCCGTCCAAATCAGCCCTGTCGCAAAGGACACTAGGCCAATGGCGACGATTACCTTATTGCCGATTCGGATTGCAAGTTTAGTGCCGACGATAGATGAGATCGCGACCGCGCTTGCGACCGGCAGCAGGCGGATTCCGGTGCCGAGCGGGCTAAACGCTTTAATGAACTGAAAATACTGGGTAATTAAAAAAATGAACCCTGAAAGGGAGAAAAACGATATCGCAACTGATCCGCTGGCCGCAATAAACCGAGGATTTCTAAAAAGAGACATGTCAAGCATGGGGTGATCAGTTTGGCGTTCTAATAAAGCAAAAATCGCAAAAAGAGCAACACCTGCCGTTATGGTCAAAACTGCAGGTGTTGACGTCCATCCCCAGTCGGGAGCTTCGATAATGCCAAGAATGAGGACCGCCATGGCGAGCGATGATAGTCCAAAGCCTCGCCAATCGACTCTTGGAGTCGATTGGGCTCGTGAGCTGGGAACTGTCCAGGCGACGAGGAGTCCAATTACGAGTGCAACCTCAGCCATAAACTCGAAAATACTTCCCCACCAAAAGTTTTCCAACAACCATCCGCCTACGATTGGACCCAGAGCGATCCCTACTCCGGTTGAGGCACCCCAAATTCCGATGGCCTTGGCGCGTTCGTCGCGCTCTATAAAGATATTTACGAGCAGCGAAAGGGTGGAGGGGAACATGAGGGCTGCACCCAGACCCATCAATGCACGAGCCGCGATGAGCTCGTTTGTCGTGTCGACTAACGCGCCCGTCACACTTCCTGTAGCGAAAATGGCTAAACCAACTAGGAGTACGCCTTTACGACCCTGACGGTCACTGATACTGCCTGAGGCTAGAACGAAAGCCGCAAAAACGAGGCTATATGCATCTACTACCCATTGCAGCTGGGTGGTAGATGCTCCAAGGGTGCGTACCAGGGTCGGTAAAGCGACGTTTACGATCGTGACGTCGAGGCTAATGATGAATGCTGCCATGGCGAGCGCGACAAGAACATAAAGTCGGGTGTGCTTTCGTTGGGTTTGGACAGAGATGTGCATGATTCGTTCCTTTCCGTTAAGGTCATCCCTGCTTACGACTTTTGCAGTCGATTTCCGGGGTGCCTATTCGTGTAGTTTTGGGTGTTATTGCCACCTAAAAGTGTTGCCTTTAGGCAAGATGTTTACATCTAGCTTTATAATATCAAGTAAATATGGGTTATCAAATCAACTTGTGAAAATTATTTGGTATTAGTTGATTATCTCAAGTGTAAGCTTTGAGTATGCGTTCCTACGGCCAATACTGTGCCCTTGCCAAAGCCCTCGACGTGGTCGGGGATCGGTGGGCCCTTCTCATCGTGCGCGAGTTGTTGCTTCGCCCGTGTCGCTATAACGAACTCCTCGACGGCCTTACCGGCATAGCAACCAACCTGCTCGCCGATCGGTTGCGCCAGCTCGAGACCGCGGGAGTCATCGGCCATGACGCAGATGCTCGGTACGAACTCACTGAATGGGGCCAAAAGCTGGAAGCACCCGTGCAAGAACTGATTCGTTGGGCTGCTCCGCTGATGCTTGAGGGACAGGGTACCGACACTTTTCGACTTCGGTGGCTTGAACTTCCACTCGAGTTGTTGTTTGGCGGTGTAGACCCGAGACGCCCAGACATTCAGATCGAAGTTCGGACCGCGCAAGAGGTTTTGACGGTGACTTCTGTCGGTGGCAGCGTGAACGTGCGCACAGGTTACGCACTGACACCCGATGTAGTCGTCACCGGATCGCCCGAACTAATAGTCGGTCTGATGTCAGGTGCCATCGAAAAGGAGCTAGCCATCAGTAAAGGTGTAAATATTCTTGGAGATTTCAACCATGTTGAGAAGTTACGTCGAGACGACTGGCTCGATCCAACTTTGCCGGAGCGCTTTCAGGGGAAATGGGAAGACGTCAGTCGTGGATTAGCGTGCGCACGCGGCGTTGATACTCCAAATACGAATGAGTAAAAGGACATTATCTCTTGACTGAAACTGCTATAGTCCCACCTGGTCGCTTCGTCGTGATGCCAAATGTCACATTTTTTGTATGCGAAACCAGCGGTGGAGATGTTGCGAATCGCTCTTTCCCTTGTGCTTGTAGTTCGTTCGTCAACCTACATATTCACAACCGACTTTCGCCGTTGCAGAGCGTAACACGAGCTGTCGTTGTTTATTGGCACTGCGACCGTTTGTTTTGGCACTTTAAATTCAAACTATATTTTTTTGCAAGATTTTTTTAGCGAAGTTATCGTTCGATCAACTCGCCCTCGATTTAGACGTACTTATGGGTCAAAACTGCTTTGATTTTTACTTGTTTTTAGCTAATTGCGCATGTATGTTTTGTCTGTGTGATTTCTAAACGAACATAATAAGGTTGGAAACATCGGTGTATGAGGGGATTTGGAGCTACGCATGTTGAAGAGCGTAAGTAAAACTGTTAACTTCTTTAACGCGTTTGGGTCAGAAGATATCTTTCAATGTTTTGCGGAAGTGTCACGCTATATCCAGCAACGCGCGACGCATGGGCGTCACCGTGATAAGGCAAAGGAGACGATCCTGGCTGATCGTTTGCAGGGTAACGCGCGTGCCGGTGAACCGAGGTGACCCTAGATCAACAGTACGCATTTAGCAACTTTAAGCAGCGCATTTCACAAGCCGTCATCGCTGCAGGTTTAGACCTAGACGATCTTGGGCGTGGGTCTCTTGCACTCCTGGAGGACTTTCACACAATGGGTCGAATCGCAACCACCCAACTGGTCGAACTGGTGGAAATCAAGTCTTGCGACGAGGTTCTTGATGCGGGTAGCGGCGTTGGGGGTACCGCTCGGTATCTTGTAGACCATTTCGGCTGCAAAGTAACGACCATCGATCTCTCTAAACAATATTGTGAAGTTTCGCGTTGGCTCAACCACCTGGTTGGGCTGGACGGTCAAATTACGGTGCACAATGGAGATGTGACGAAACTGCCTTTTTCTTCAGGTAGTTTCACGGTTATTATGAGCCAACATGTTCAGATGAACGTCGTCGACAAGTCAAGTCTTTATGCCGAGGCCCGCCGTGTGCTGCGACCAGGTGGACGGCTTGCCATTTGGGATATTACTGCTGGTGCACCGGGTAAACTTGAGTTCCCTCTACCCTGGGCCGATCAGCCGTCGTTGAGTCACCTAGTCTCTGGTGATGTTTTAAGAGCCACGATCGAATGTGTTGGTTTTGCGATTACGCATTGGAGTGACATGACAGAAGAGGCAGTACTGATCATGGAAAATTTGCTACAAACTTTAACCGGTCCGCTCGGGTTACACGTCTTTGTTGACGACTTTGTCGTAAAGATGAATAACCTGGTTCGCGGTCTGTCCACGGGTCGTCTTCGTGTCGTGCGGGCAATCGCCGAGGCGAGATCTTAACGGATTTTGTATGACCCAGTGCCCCCATTACAGAAATTCTTAGATGTTCGCTTATTGAATTTTACGCAATTTGCTTTTGTTCGTTTTCGTAATGGTCGAATTGAAATTGCAGCGGTGTATTTGGTGTAACTAGACAATGAGGTATGTTTTTATATAACCATCGAAATATTCATATAGTTGCGTCAGCGGTTTAAATCTGACAGCTAGATCCCTGGTAAAACCGCAGCTATTTTTTAGCAATCGCGTAATTTTAGTCAGTTGATTTTCTTATTCGCATCCTAAGGTTTAAAACTTAGGATAAAAGAAATTCTCTAGGCAACACCATGTTTTTCGTTTTCAAACAGTTTTTTGGACCTTATTCGATCAATGAAGGCGTATTATTCCCGAACTAACGACCTGTGATTTTGCGTGGGGCGGCAAAACCGACGTGAAGAACCTGGTGTCTAACTGGTCGTGGTCGTGATGACCATCACACAAAGACCACCGCTTTACATTCGACGTTTTTTCGCGGGTATAGTTGGTTGTTTCAAGTTTTGCTAAAAGTATGGCACTCATATTTGATTCGGCCGGGATATTGCACAGCACTTATGCCAAGAGTTCCTGGTTGGCACGGTGTCGGATTGTGTCGAGGACTTGTGCTGTGACTTCTAATTGTTCCTTTTGAATCCCATGGGTGAGCTTTTCGGTAATCGCCAAAACAAGATTTCGCCCACGGAGCAACTGGTCATGGCCCAATGGAGTAAGCCCGCCAACCGCGTCAATAAGGCCTTTGGCGCCAAGTTGTTGACGAGTGACGGCTACGTCCGCGATGGATTGGTTTAACTCAGCTGCAACCAGTTGATCAACTTTGTCATGATCATCGGATGTGCAGCTGATATTTAAATAAACCCACTCGGTATAACCGGTGACTTTAGTGTCTTTGAGGAGGTGAGAAAGCAAGCTTCTCAAGGTGTTTTCGGTAGTTCCTATGAGGGCGGGAAGCGTACGAGCAGCCATTAAAGTGATCCTTTAGTATGTTGGTATCACCAATGATATCACAAACCATTGGTGATACCAACTATTTGATGGAGGCATGATGGCCTACACACGACGATTGGCAAACTTAGCGACTTGGCAGCTCTCCGAAGCGGCGGCACGCGCACATCGAATTCTGCGCGAGTACTTGGACGGCGAAAATGCAAACGGCTATGAGTATCGCGTTTTGGCCGCACTTGGAGACTTGGGACAAATTAGTCAAGTCGATCTCGGCCGTGCCACTGGATTGGATCGCAGCGACATAACCCACACCGTGCGCAAACTTGAGGCCCGTCGCTTCGTGAGCCGCGAATCTGATCCACGAGACGCGCGTCGGAGTCTAGTAGAGCTGACTGAAGCCGGTAGACGCATGCTCGTACGGTTGGACAAAGTGATTCAACTTGTCCAGGATGAGGTTTTTATGCCAATTACAGATGCTGAGATCACCGTATTACTTGGGCTTTTACGGCGTCTCTCGTAACAGATTCAAGACACTAAACGTCTTAGTTCTCGCACACTCAACCATAATTTATTCAGGTGATATCGGGCACGTTTGCCATGCGAGCACCATATTCTTAGCATTAATTGTGAAGCAAGGAATTGGCCAGCGATAGCGAGATATGCGGACTGTGTTACTATAATTTGACTGATTTTTAGATTATTTGTTTGGTTCATTGTCTGAAATATTTAAATAAAAAGCCCTGATCGACATCCGCGGCTGTCACCTAGATTGCCATCTTTGTGAATTTTGTCATGATCAGATTAAATTTTATTTTCTGAAAATTATTTCAGGCGAAATTCATAAAGCTTTCTACGTCATGACGTTCAAATGTCATCAATGATCCACGGCCCCGTTACCTCTGGGTCATAACGTATTCACCGTGACCTACAAATTGAATAACGCTATCGAAATAAAAGTTCTACCGTTATTGCTGATGCAATCCACAGATACGTCAGGTTGGCGCAGTTCACATAAGTTGCATGTGCCCGTTGCAAATCATGAGGCTCGTCAATTTATTGGATCGGTTATCGCGCTTAGTGCAGGCGTTTGTGCGTGCAACCTCGATAGTCGTAGGCACTTGGCGAAACTAAGTCAACGACGTTCATTTTGGGTGTTTAGGCCGTCTAAAAGACGGCAATACCTTCCAATGTCCAACCACAACGAATTCAACTATTGGGATCAGGAGATTTTAGAAAACGGCAACAATGAGCATGGGCAAGAAATTGGCCTTCAAGACTTAGATCGGAGACCAGCATAGTGGCAAGTGTTGCACTGAAATCTGTGTCAAAGCAGTATGGATCAAAGTTAGTGGTGGAAGAATTTGACTTGGAAGTCAAAGATGGCGAATTCATCGTGTTATTGGGTCCATCTGGATGCGGCAAGACAACAACTTTACGCATGATCGCTGGATTGGAGTCTTTGAGTTCGGGCGAGTTGTTTTTTGGCGAAAAACCGGTGAATGACATCCCACCCGAAGATCGTAATGTTGGAATGGTCTTTCAGAATTACGCTCTTTACCCACACATGAGCGTGTTTGATAACCTTGTTTTTGGGTTGCGTTCGCGACGGGTTCCTAAGGCTCAAGCGGCGAAGGCCGTGTCTAAGGTGGCGAAACTACTTGAGATCGAACATGTGTTGACGCATAAGCCTCGTGAACTCTCGGGTGGGCAACGGCAAAGAGTTGCTTTGGGTCGCGCAATCGTGAGGGAACCGAGTGTCTTTCTCATGGACGAACCGCTGTCGAATTTGGATGCGAATCTCCGTGAACGGATGCGTATCGAACTAGCGCAACTGCATGCCCGCCTAGGCATAACAACTTTCTACGTCACTCACGATCAGGGCGAAGCACTAACTCTCTCGGATCGGATCGTCATTATGGACCAAGGTAAGGTAAGGCAGATTGGAACTTCGGAGGAGGTCTATTCAAAGCCAAATGACACGTTTGTTGCGCGATTTATCGGATCGCCCGGTATGAACCTGTGGAATCTTGAGTGGACTGATGGGCCAGATTCGATTTTGGCGGGCGAAAGCGTGCAGGTACCAACTTTGCTTCGATCGGCAATGTCACGAATCGGAAAGGTAGTGACGATTGGAGTTCGACCAGAACACCTTTTTCTCTCTAGTTCAGGTACTGGAGATGTTGTTGTATGTCTTGATGTTTTGGCGATTGAACGTCTTGGTAGTCATGTTCAACTAAATGGTGTTCTAACCGGTAATCCGTCTTTAACTGTCGTTGCGAAATTAGATGCAGGCGTTAACTATCGACGTGGCGAAAAGATATGTCTGTATGCAAAGCCAGAATCCGTCTACCTTTTTGATCCGTTAACCGAGAGACGCGTGGAGGTGTTTGGACAATGATAACGGGTACCAAAAAGAACTCTCTTGGGTCTTTGGAGTTAGATTTGGTGACCAATGGAATTTCACCAAAGCCAAAAATAACATCTCCGAAAGAACTTTTAAGAGTTCTCAAAGACCGACTAGTTGCCTATGGGCTCATGTTTCCAGCACTCGCGGTCTTTGTAGTGTTTTTTTATATTCCCGCTGCCTATCTCATTTATATCTCTTTTTATCATTGGGGTATTTTGTCATCGGCAACGACATATGTAGGTTTGAAAAACTTTGATATCTTGTTTGCGCAACCACTATTTTGGCACTCTCTATTAACTTCGCTTTATTACACAGTCGTAATGATTCCGGCAACGGTACTACTTGCTTTGGCAATCGCAATGCTTTTGCGCGATGGGCTCAATGCCAAGAGGGGTGGACTGTGGCGCGGAGCAGTTTTTCTTCCCCATGTAACTCCAGTAGTGGCCACGTCGATCGTATGGGTGTGGATCTTTAATCCTCGCTTTGGATTAGCGAATTTTATTCTTACCAGCCTTCACCTCCCGGCATTGGGTTGGCTAGAAAGCCAGCAATGGGCGCTTCCAGCAGTAATGATTGACTCGCTTTGGCATTCGCTTGGACTATACGTAATTATTTTTCTAGCCGGCATGGCCAATGTCCCCAAGGAGCTACTAGAAGTAGCTCGCCTGGATGGTGCAAAGAGACATCGAGTTTTCTATCGAATTATCTGGCCACTTATATCACCAACTACGTTTTTTGTTGTCGTGTTGGCCACTGTGAACAGTTGGCAGGCCTTCTCACAAATCTATACCATGACCGGGGGACCACACGGCGGAGCTGGTGGGCCTGCATTTGCCACCACTACCGACGCCTTGCTGGTCTATCAAACCGCGTTCACATATTTGCACTTTTCATTAGCTGCAGCGATGAGCCTTATTTTATTCCTGATCATTTTGACACTTACTGCGATGCAAAAGTGGATTTCGGATCGCGTTGTCTTTTACCGCTAGAAGGAGCCACTTGTGTACAAGCAGTCTTTGCCATTACGCTTTTTGAAACAAATTTCCATAGTGACTGTCGCTGGACTCTTTGCATTCCCGCTGTATTGGGTGGTAGTTACCGCCTTTAATACCAAGGGCGGTGTCTATGCGATCCCACCGAACTTTATTCCAGCTTTCCACCTTGGTCCTATTTCATACGTCATAAGTAATACGAGCTGGATGCACTACCTTTTAAATACCGTGTTTATAGCAGGCACCACGGTGTTGCTCGTGCTCATCAGCTCTGCCATGGCCGGTTATGCTCTAGCCGAGTTGACCTTTAAAGGTTCCAATGTTTTGTTTTTGCTCATCGTGGGTGTCATGATGTTGCCAAGTCAAGCACTTCTCATACCGCAATACGCCGTTGCATTTCGTTTGCATCTTTTGGATAGCTATACGGTTCAAATTATTCCGTTTGCAGCGTCGACTTTTGGTATTTTTCTTTTCCGGCAGTTCTTTAAATCTCTTCCGAGGGAATATTGGGAATCAGCGCGCCTCGAAGGAACAGGACACCTGCGCTATATAGCTCGAATCGCCATGCCGCTAGCAAAGCCCGCTGTTATGACAGTTACTTTGCTCACCTTTATAACTTCCTGGAACCAGTTTCAATGGCCTTTGATTATTACTACGTCGCATTCGATTCAACCTATTGAAGTGGCACTAAGTCATTACATGCAAACTTTTGAAGCGAATTGGCGAAAGTTGACCTCTGCGGTGGTGTTGGCCCTTGCGCCAATTGTGCTTCTGTTTCTTCTGCTACAAACACACATTGTCAACGGGGTAGCAGGGAGGGATAGTGGTGTGAACCGTTGACATTCCAAAATATCCGTTTATCTATTGTCAGGGCAACGAGTGCCACCTAAGGGAAAGGAAAACGAGTAAGTACATGAGTACATCCTCGAATTTATATCGAAGCGAAATAATGTCAGTCCACCGAAGTGCTAATCGAGGAAAATTAGGGGGGTTTTGGAATAAGAAGTTTAAATTAATGACAGGGATCACTGCAGGATCAGCCGTCTTGCTAAGTGCTTGCGGTGGCACTTCAGTATCTTCGCAACCGGTGTCAGGAACTGTTGCAAAACCAGTTGATGTCGTACTATGGGAGTCTCACAACGGGGGACCGGTAGGTGGAGCAATGTCTAAACTCGTTGACGAATTTAATGTCACCCACCCAACAATTCACATGTCTATCGACGTGACAAAAGCCTCGTCAAAATTACTCGCAGCGATAGCTGCAGGCAATCCACCGGTTCTGGCTGAGATCAGTCATTATGACGGCAAGTATGTAAAAGCAAACACCTTAGTTTCATGGAATAGTTTCATGTCCGGTAGTTCAGTTGTGTCGCAGTCCAATTTGTACCCCGCCATTTGGAAGAACGGTGAGGTCGGTGGTCAGCACTATCGACTTGAGGCTGATGCGAAGATTTCAGAGGTGTTTTATAACGAAACACTATTTAATCAAGCGGGAATTACCTCTGCTCCTACCACTTGGACGCAAATGGCAACCGATGCAGCGAAACTCAAGACACTTGGCGTGATCCCCATTGGATGGAAAGATTCTTCAGCTCATATTCTTCCGGCATTTATGTCAAACGGTGGAACGTTGCTAAGTGGAAGTAACAGTGTTGGACATTCGGTCGATTTCAACAATCAGGCAGGTCAACAAACTTTCTCATATTTTGCTAATCTTTATTCAAATGGTGACTTGACGATTGACCATGGAACGACTCTCCGGGCTGATTTAGCATCTTCACATATGGCCATGATCGATGGAACTTCAGCTGGATACGCAAAAGTATTGGATGCTGTGGGCGGCAAGTTTAAGGTTGGAGCTTTCGTTGAACCAGGTGGTAGCACAGGCCACGCTGCTAACTTAGTCCAGGGCCTTGGCTTTGTGCTTCCAAAGGGACATACACATGTTCAAGATGAAGCAGCATGGACTTTTGTACAATGGTGGTTTGAACCGGCGCAGCAGGTGCAATGGGATGAGTTGACGGGATATGCGCCAGAGACAAAGGCTGCAACTGCAGCTCTTAACTCTGGTTCATTCTTGCCAACCCACCCTGGCCTTGCAGCTTCCATAGGCGCAATTGAATCTTCTTTCACAGTGCCTCGTCCTGTATCGGATTCTTATAACGAGGTACAGGCTTCTTTGGACGCAGCGTTTATCAACGCAACGACTGGTAAAGCTAGTGTTTCATCTTCCCTTGGTACTCTGGAGTCGCAAGGTAATTCCTACATGAGTGGAGCAAGCGAACTCTAAAGGCGATGGGCTCGGTTGTAAACAAATTAATCGCGAAATTAGGACTGATACTCAATGTCAGAATTCGGAGATTAGTGCATTATGTCCAAGTCTGAGTCCCGGATTGATGGTAGCAAAGAGAAGCAACCGGCCAGTTCGCATGACCAAAACCCTATTGTTCGCAAAAAGATGGGTAGGATCTTGGTCGTCGAAGACGACCAAGATCTCTTATCCGCTCTTGTGCAGTGTCTTGAGGAGGAACAATTTGAGGTTCGAGCTCGCACAGATGGTATTGGCGCACTTGACCTAATTGAGTCGGAAGATATCGACATACTGGTACTCGACCTTATGCTACCGTTTATCGGTGGGCTTGAGCTATGTCGTAGAATTCGCCAACGCCAGACGTGGATACCTATAATTATGATTACAGCACTAGGTGATTTGGGCGAAAAACTTGCTGGATTTGAGGTAGGCGCGGATGATTATATTGCGAAACCATTTCCACTTTCGGAGTTTGTGGCTAGGGTAAAAGCAATTCATCGACGCGGTAATATATTGCGACCACCTTTTCTAGAAGTTGGAGACATAACAATGGACCCTCTTTCTAGGCAAGCGTGGCGTGGGGATGTCGATTTGGAGCTTGCTCCGAGAGAATCAGAATTGTTAGAGATGTTTCTTCGACGCCCAGGATTGGTAATTACCCGACGAAGTATTTTGCAAACAGTGTGGAGTGGGGACCAAGATGTTTCTGAAAATATTATCGACCAATACATTGGCCTACTTCGCAAAAAAATCGATCGTCCATTTGGACGTTCCGACATTGAAACTGTTCATGGTCTTGGCTACAAATTGAAGTGTTCGTAGTAGGGGGATCGCTTCATGCCTTTACGGTTGAGGTTGGCTTTACTGGTGGCTTTGGCGGTTAGTTGCCTTACCTTACTTGGGGCGCTATACCTTTATGCTAGCCTCGGTTCTTCTATTAGGGCGACGTTAGATCGCGCGCTTATTCAACGCAGCGACAGAGTAGTTTTTCAAGTCTCTTCTAACGCGTTGCCCCTTGCTACTCAGGGAAAACTAATTCCTAGCAAAGACCAAGCTATCGTGCAGATTATGGCGATGTCAGGTCGTGTTCTTTATGCTTCAGCGTTGGCTGGATCACGTCCATTGGTAAAGGTCGGGTCGCTGGAAAAGGCTACGAACCAGAGAATGTATGTGACAGAACAACCGGTGAAGCCAGGTGGGAATAGTACCCTTTTGTATTTGAGGTACGCGGTTTCAAGTTCGGGGAAGGTAGTCGTAGTGGTCGGTACGTCTTTGGATGAACTTACCGATTCTGAACGACACATGTTTCATGTTTTAATTTTTGGGGTACCGATAATTGTGTTGGTTGCTGCTGTTGGAGCTTGGTTTCTCGCTGGTAAAGCGTTATTGCCGGTTGAGGTGCTAAGAAACGAAGCAGAGGCTCTGTCTCGTAGTCATACTCGCGCAAGGCTAGAAGTTCCCAAAACCCGTGATGAACTAGCTGCGCTAGCACGTACATTTAACGATTTTCTTAGCAGTCTCGAAGTTATGGTTGCAAATCAACGTCACTTTGTGGCTGCAGCTAGTCATGAACTTCGATCGCCATTGGCATCATTATCTGCTGAGCTTGAATTGGCGCAACGTTCCGGACGAAATATTGACGAACTCCGACAAACCGTTCACAGGGCTTCTCGAAAAGTCGAGGATCTTATAAAAATTACTAAGGATCTTTTGATGTTGGCGGCTGGCGACGAGGGAATGCTGAGCTTGAACTTGGAAACAGTGTCGCTAGAACAACTGGTCGTGAACGTCCTTGAACAATTTAGACAAAGGGCTGATGAGCTGGAAATCTCGTTTGCGCTAGATGTCGATCCAATTTTATATGCAAACTTAGATGCTAAAAAGTTTGAACACGTGCTATCCAATGTGATCGAAAATTCGTTAGGTTTTGCACCAGTTACTTCAATTATTTTAATGCGAGGTCGCCTTGTAGCTGGTTTTGCCGAGATTTCAGTGTTAGATGAAGGTCCTGGGTTCCCCATTGAGTTCATTCCTCGGGCTTTTGAACGCTTTACCAGAGCGCACGAACGAAAGGGCCGTACAGACGGCGGGGCTGGCTTGGGCCTTTCAATCGCGAAACTCATTGTGGATAAACATCACGGAACGATTTCTGTATCGAATTCTTCCAATGGAGGCGCAATTACGCAGATTCGAATTCCGTTGACTCAAACGGACGTGCTATCCGGTTAAAGGGAGACATTTTATTAGGCCGCTTCGATTATCGCCGTTTATTGTCACGACTCGATAGCTGACTGTTGTGATTTTTTTGTGGTGTTTTAATCAAGTATTTCAATGAAATGATTGAAGAATACGAAATTAGTTTATTTCAAGCCAGATTTGTTTTCTGAGTGATCAAACTTGTAGTAAATGTTGCTGGTAAATCGAGACCTTGACCATTATGGGAAAAACAGGGCGACCCTGTTCTACACGTATTACATCAACTCTTCAGATATAGGGTTATTGGAATCTAAGCACAATCGAGTCGCTGGCGCCTTGGGCCAGTTCAACGATTGTTCGACACGGCAGTTTTCAAAGCAGCGAGGTTCGTCGAGAAAAACAATATCTCGAAGAAGCAATCAAGGTGATTTTCTCAAGTCTACAAAACGGTCAAGCGAACCTGGTGTTTGACGGAAATAAAATTGCTACATAGGTCCCGGCAAAGTTCATGCCTATTTGAGTTGCTGTAAATATTGTTGCCGCCAACATGTCGCACCTTGAAAGTATTTAGAGCAACTGATAACGACTCGTTATGGTACTTATGGTTGACAATAACGCTTGAAAGTACAAAGACGGGTGTTGATTGTAATTAAAGGTCGAGTGTAGGTTGAATTATTGATACCTTTAGATACCGCGATTGTTGTCCTGTTTATTTTTGCGCCATCAGGAGTCTTCGCGTGACTGAACTTTTCGAAATGATCGCCAAAGTGTCAAGTCGTAAGAGATTTTAACCAAACCGCCGATCACAAAGGGAGCCACTGCGCCGATACTTGCGTAGACTGTTCCACCTATCGCAGGCCCGACCGCTCTTCCTATTTGTTTACCCATAGAGGTACGCGCCGCAGCAGAGCGTCGTTCTTGGGGCTTTACAATCGATGCAATGTAGCTTTGACGTGTAGGAACGTCCATTTCTACGAGCAAGGCTCTGCTCAACAACAAAAGGGCGGCAACAATGCCTATGGGTGCGAACGGTACGGCCATAAGAAGAATACTTGAGGGAATGTGAGTAAATACGGCGGTATTCAACAGTCCGATTTTTCTCGAAAGTTTCACTGCCAAAGGAAAAGAGACAGCAGATAACACGTCGATGCCAAAAAACAAAGCAGACAGATCGACCACACTAAAGCCGAAGTGCACGCGAAGCCAGTAGATGATTAACGTTGGAGTTACGATGCCGCTTCCAGCGGAGTCCGCGACAAAGAGAAGTGCTAACCGGTTGATTATCGAACTGGTACCTTGGCGAGTGGGAGAGTGTGCAGCGCTCTTGGTGCTAGAAGATTCCGGCTCAAGGGGACCTTTTATTTCATTGGATCTAGGTACTGAGTCAATTATTGACAATGCCACCAACGACAAAAGGATTCCTAGAATTGAGTAAAACATTGTAAGTAACTGAATACCAGTGTTTTGGTTCAATCCTAAAAGAGTGGGGAACGCAGCGAATAGTGCACCTAGAGCTCCTGAAGCAGTAACGATCAGACCGTTTCTTGCAAAAACTTTAGTTCGTTCTTCGCTTGGGGTTTGAGCAAGAGCACCTTCAGCTAATGCAGCGACGAACAGGCCACCGCTTGGAGGTAGAAATCCAAGAAATGCCGCTAAAAATAGTTCAATAGTTGAGTGTGAAAATAATACCACGACTCCTGTTCCAGCCATCAAAATGCCTGAAATTGCAAGTGGAATTTTGGCACCTTTTTTATTCGCTAGTCTGTTTAGAAAGTAGGTAATTACTATGCCTGAAGATACTGAAGCGGCTGTGATTATTCCGATCCCAAGCGCGCCCGTGCCCATGTCGTTGGCAACTATTACGAAAATTATTGAAAAATATCCAATTGCAAAGCTGCGTATCGCGTCGGTCGCATAAATGGATGCTCGTAAATTACGATCGCCAAAAGACCGTGTTGCGGTTTTGGCACGGTTGTATGACATGTGAGACCCATTCAAGTTAGAGTTTTATTGAATTGAATAAAGTTGTTTTGCAGTTCGTGCCACGAGTGAAAATCTGCACCGCGCCCGCCGAACTACATCACGTGTTTCTGAAAGTAACTTGTTAGCATATTCACTTGAAGGCAAGTCGATCTGTTTTGATCTTGATGCCGAGCTGCTTCTTAGTCGGTCATCAGGATTAACATCCTAGTTTGAACCGGTAAATTTGATGAACTTTTGGGCCAAACAGTATGTATTGAAATATGGGAGATTGACTTGGATTGAGGGTTCTTCTGGTGCACGGGTATTAGAACGCTTGGCAAGTACGCGTAATCTACTTGCAAAGGACTAAATTTCTTATAGCCGGTGGATAAATTAATTGGGGTGCCGCTAAATTTTCCAATATGCACAAGCTATAGTGCTGTTTTGTTCGCAAAGGAACACAAACTTGGCGTTAGGGTATCTCGGCGCCCACCTTGTGCTTTTGCTCATTGGTTATTCTCGTACAACAAAAGACTCTTGACGCGATATTGATTTCAAGTTATCCTTATGGCGACTTCTGTTTGAAATTGAGGTTTTCGTCAGTCATAAATTGCGTTCCCCGTCGGATCAAAGAAATGAAGTCTTTCGAGCTTTACTTCTAGGGTTAGTTTGTCGCCGGCCTTTACTGGAACGCTTGGGTCCAAGCGAGCGACACCCTCATTTTTGTCGCTTAGGATATCTTGTTCCTGGCTGTTCACTTGTTCAACTTGTATAAGGTTCGCGTCGATGGTGAAGTGAACCATGAGTTCTGATCCAAGCGCCTCTACCAGTGTTATTTCACAACGCAGTGTATTTCCGCTGGTAGAAAGATGAGGTCTAGCTGAAAGATCCTCTGGTCGGATTCCAACTGTTAGTTGTTTGCCGGAATACGTCGATAGTGCTGGTCTTGCAACAAGAATCGTATCAGGTAAGGTGAGAACTTGGGATCCAAGCTTTAGAGAACGTCCTCGATTCGCCATTTCAGCTTGGTAGAGATTCATTGCTGGCGAACCGATGAAGGCTCCAACAAATTGATTAACAGGTCGGTCATATAGAGCTTGAGGAGTGTCCACTTGAAGGAGGGCTCCATCTTTTAGTACCGCAACCCGGTCGCCCATCGTCATAGCTTCTGTTTGATCGTGGGTAACGTAAACCGTAGCTACACCCAATCTCTCTTGGATGCGTCGTACTTCAGTCCTCATTTTTACTCGTAATTTTGCGTCAAGATTAGAAAGTGGTTCGTCCATCAAAAAGACAGAGGGTTCACGCACTAATGCGCGACCCATCGCAACTCGTTGACGTTGTCCGCCTGAAAGTTCCTTAGGTTTTCTATCGAGCCATTCTGTAAGTCCGAGGATATTTGCCGCTTCTTCTACCTTTTGTCTGATTTCGCCCTTGGGCATTTTGCGTAGCTTGAGAGAAAATGCGATGTTTTGGGCAACCGTCATATGAGGATATAGAGCGTAGTTTTGGAATACCATGGCTATATCACGTTCTTTTGGTTCTAAATTGTTGACCAATTTTTCTCCAAATCTCAACTCTCCTGATGATATATCTTCAAGACCAGCGATCATCCTAAGAACTGTAGTTTTGCCACAACCGGACGGACCTACCAGAACCATGAACTCTCCCTCGTCTACCGTTAGCGAGAGATCGTGCACAGCGTGAAAGCCGTTCATGTACACCTTGTTTATGCGTTCCATGCCTATAGTCGCCATTTGGTTAACTTCTCTTTCTTGTTGTCCATGTTTTAGTTCTCATTCAACCTAACTTTTAATAACACTTGGGTTCAAGTGCATCTAACTGGATCTAATCACAGTTTCCCAGGCTGCAACTGTAATATTAGGCTTAGGATCTTTGATCCAAATTGAATGTTGATTTGTGGTTAAGATATCGCCCGTTCCTTGGAGGTGTATTTTACGAGCGTGGTCACTAAAGTTTGCGAATACCGATAGTTTGCCCACTTCGTATCTCCAGTAATCTTTAGTGACTTCTATTTCTCGATACTGAGCGCTTGAATCCAAACAAAGGTTTCTTATCCAAAGTAACGCTCTGGTCAGGTTTAGGCAAGACGACGGATTTTTATCCTGAGATTCAACGTCACGACCGTCGTTTGGTCCAAAAGGAAGCCAAGGTTTTACATTCGAGTTGGTAAAGCCGCGTCCAGTTTCACCAGTCCATGGCATTGGAGTTCTTGCTCTATCTCGATGGAATTTGGTATTTGAAACCATTGATGTCATTTGATCTTGTTGATCGCTTAGAGGAACGTCAACATCTCCAAGGCAGGGTTCATCGCCGTAATACAGTACGACGGTTCCCGGAAGTGTTGTTAAGATTGCGAGTCCCGTTCTCGATTTGGGCTCAGATCCATTGGCCCATCGAGTGGGGAAGCGCGATATGTCATGGTTGGATGCGGTCCAGACAGGAGTGGAACCTTCGGGTAAAGACTTTAGGGTTTCTAGTACAGTTTTTGCAAGTGAAACGGGCGAAAATTCACTAAAGGTAAAAAGAAAGTTGAAGGCCAGGTTCAATTCGTCATTGTCCCCATAGAAAAGAGCTAAACGTTCCAAATCACTTACCCAAGTTTCGCCGAGCAACAGGCGTTTTGGAACGTAACTATCGGCTATTTGTCTCCATTTTCGATAAATATCGTGAACTTGGCTTTGATTCTTTGAATACTCTTCCGCCAGTCCAAAAGGAGAAAATTCACTTGCGGTATCCTTGGCGGGGGGATCGTCTCTTAGTTGGCCGTCCTTGTAAAGTCCGTGCGCTACGTCAATTCGTAGTCCCGCGATCCCTCTGTCGAACCAAAATTTGATAATCTTTTCAAACTCATCATGGACAGCTTCGTTCCACCAGTTTAAATCGGGTTGCGAGCGAAGGAAGTTATGCAAATAGTATTCACCGGATTTAGGATCTAGCGTCCATGCTGTCATCCCGGTTGCATCAAGCCAGTTGTTGGGTGGTGAACCATCAGGTTTTGGCTTAGCGAAGACGTAATAGTCGCGCCAAGGGGAGTCTCGATTGGAAATAGCACTTATGAACCACGGATGTTCGGCGCTCGTATGGTTTGGAACCAAATCTAGCAAAACCTTTAGTCCTTTTATCTGTGCTTGGGAAATAAAGTAATCTAAGTCATTTATGTTTCCATAATCTGGCTGAACATCTAGGTAGTTGGAAACATCGTAACCCCAGTCTTGATTAGGCGAAGGCATTGTAGGTGATAGCCAGATTCCTTGTACACCAAGTGATGAAATGTATTCTAATTTTTGAGCGGCGCCTCGTAGATCCCCATGTCCATCGCCATTGCTATCAAGAAAAGATCGTAAATAGATGTGATAGATAGCACTTCCTTGCCACCATTGCTGATCGGTTGTGGACGTAATCGCTTCTTGGGTTTGTTCAAGTTCGGTGCTCATTGTGAATTACTAAAACCTCCGCTCACATTTCTAATGATTTGATCTATTGATCCGTTGATGATGCCCTGGCGTATGAAGCAATTGCCAATGTGATTATCCCTTTACCGCACCCGCGGTGAGTCCGGATACGACGAACTTGCGAAATACAAATACCAACGTTCCAACGGGAATCACGGCAATGACACTCGCTGCAAATATTGTTCCGTAAGGAACCACATTCGGAGAACCAAATAGGGCAATTCCGACCGGAATTGTTCTGAAACCGTTGGAGTTGTCCAGTGTCAACGCCATAAGAAACTCCGTCCAACATGCTGTGAATACAAATACGCCGGCTGTAAATATTCCAGGGCGAGCTTGAGGCAAGATTATTGACCAGTACGTCCTAATTGCTGAGGCGCCATCTATCCGACTTGTTTCCTCCATTTCTTTAGGTATTCCTAAAAAGTAGTTTCGCATAATCCAGATTGCGAATGGGAGATTGAAGGCTGTGTATGGCACGATTAGCGCCTGATACGTGTTTAGCCAACCAATTTGATTCATCAAAAGATACAAAGGTGAAACGACTGCTATTTCGGGGAAGACTGAAATCACCAGTAATGTTACCAAAAGTGGCGCTTTACCTCGCATCGGGAGTCTCGCAAGTGCGTACCCCGCGAGAGATCCGATTACAAGTACCAAACCGGTTGAAAGTACGGTAACAGTCAGTGAGTTTACAAAATACTTTCCGAAACCATAATGTGAAAAGGCAGAACCATAGTTAGCGAAGCTGACAGGGTTTGGGAAGTACTGAGGCGGGAACGAACCGACATTAACTGGAGTCTTAAAGCTTGAGATTACTAACCAATAAATTGGTAATACGATAAACAAAACCACTGCTAAGACCGCGAGGTTTAGCGGGTTGATCCACTTGTGCCAGCTCGTCCTGGTTCTATAACTCATTGAAGCTCCTCCTTTCCGACTTGCGCTTTGAAAACTCTAAGAAACAGGAGGCTCCCGACTATGACAAGCAAAGTTGCACTTACCGCGACTGCAGCACCAGGACCATAGTCGATATTTTGGAACATCACTTTATAACTCAACAAAGCCAAGGAGGTGGTGGAAGTGCCTGGGCCACCGCCGGTCAATACAAATGGCAGGTCGAACAGGCCAAATGCCTGGAGGATGCGAAAGAGCACTGCGATTGCAATTGTCGGGCGTAACAGAGGGAATGTTATTCTCCAGAAAGTTGTCCAAGAAGAAGCTCCGTCTACGGCCGCGGCCTCAAATACCTCGCTAGGCAACATTACAAGTCCTGCGACAACAATGACTGCAACAAACGGGGTCGTCTTCCATATGTCGGCAACCATCATTGATACAACAGCCGGCGTAGGACTGCCCAAGAACACCGGACTGCCAAGACCCACAGCAGAAAACATGGACTGAAGTACTCCATACGTACCCTCGTAAATGTATTGCCATAGTTCAGCTGAAATTACGGTGATCATAGACCACGGCAAGAGGAGCAATGCCATCATAGGGCCCCGGCCTTTGGTGAGCCTTTCAAGTATCAAGGCAATTGCAGTGCCTAAAATGAGTTCAACCAATACAGTCGCGATCGTGTAGAACACGGTAAATTCCATGGCATAACGCCAGGTAGACGAATTTAACAACTCGTAGTAATTACTGAAGGTGAAACCTTGTAAAGAAAAACCATTACCGGTGACTGAAACGTTCGAAAGACTCAGAGCTAGTGAAAACCCTATCGGGAAAATCGTGACCAGAGCGACAAAAAGTAAGGCTGGCGTTGAGAACGCCCAACCGATTCGCGCGAGTCGTTTACTGTGAGTATCGCGTTTTATTTTGGTATTAGTTGGCGAGCGCCTGACTTTTGGAAGTTCGTTTGCGACTACTGCCATTTCTGGTCTCCTCGTTTCGTATCAGACTTTGGTTGATAATGCACCCGACGATTCGAACATGTCGGATATAAAATTGGACCTCCTGCAGATTTTTGTTCATATATGTATCGTTATGCCGTGTGGCGATTTGCGCGTGCCTAATGGACAGAGCAACCTTGCAAACAGGTGTTTCTGTCCATTAGCGCATACTGATATTTATATCCCTCCTGCGAGTGCAGTTGCAGCTTTAGATTGAGCAGACGCGAGTGCGGCGTTCACCGACGTAGATCCAGACAATGCTGAGTTTACGTTGGAGTAGATAGCTGAACTAAGGGCCGGATAATTTGGCGTACCTGCTGGTCTTGGCACTAGTTTCGTTTGTGCGGCGATCTTTAGTGGTGGCGGTGTAGATGATAACGAAGCTAAAGCTAGTCTGACCGACTCGACCGTGGGAATTTCTGAATATGTCTTTCCTAAAATGTCCTGTGCGGCTGTTGATGACATCCACTTTATGAACGTCAGATCGATTGCTAAGTTCTTAGAGTGAGGATTTATGTAAAGATTCCACCCACCGATATTGGAATATCCTGGATAACTATTTCCTGTAAAAGTGGGAAGAGGAGCGACGCCGACTTCGCCTACCACCTTTGAGTCTGCTGGAGTTTGCGAATTGGACCAGGCATAGTCCCAGTTCCTTAAAAAGGCTGCGTTTCCAGAATCAAAGACTGCCATGGCCTGGGGTTCTTGGAAAGTTGTGACGGCGGCCGGCGACGCTCCACTGGTGACCAAACTACGCATGAAAGTGACGGCTTTTACAGCACTAGGTGATGTCAAATTAGCCTTGGTATAAGTGCTATTGGTTACTGTACCTCCTGCTGAAGCCAAATACTCCATGAAGTTACAGGTCAATCCCTCGTAGGAAGCTCCTTCCCATACGTACCCATACTGGACTAGTCCGTCGTGTTCAAGCGTCAGGGATTCGCTCTCGAGTTGGGACCAAGTAGTTGGCACTGGAAGATTCGCCTTGGCAAGCAAGTCTTTTCGATAATACAGAAATCCTTGATCTTCGAATAGCGGCGACCCATACACTTGGCCATTGTAAGTGGCTCCCGACACAAGACCCGGTGCGAATTTTGTAAAATAGCTAGATGGCAGATATTTGCTGAGTGGAACCGCCAGTCCGTGAGCGCCGAATTGAGCTGGCCAAATGACGTCACCCATGAAAACATCGGGAGAAGTCGAACCACCAGATATTTCAGTGACTAGCTGCGAACGATTGGTGTCGGTGTTGGTTGGTGCGCTCTGGAGGGTCACATGAATTTTTGGATAGGCTTTTTCGAAATTACTGATTAAGTCCGCCCGAATTCCCACTTGGGCAATCGGACTAGCCCACCAGGTCAGATTGCCCGATGTGGCTGAAGCACTTGGCGGGTTTGAAGACGCGGTACTTGAAGATCCGCATGCGGCAAGGACTAATGCCAACGACGCGAAGGTGAGTACTATTTCGCCGCATTTTTTATTTCGACCCTTTTTCTCCGGATTGTTTGAATTGATTTTCATGCTTGTTTTCCCCCTTTGGATTGATGAAAAGTTAATTGTTGTTAAAAACTCAAAGTCACGAACGATTTACAACCGAACGATATTTGATATTGCGCTCTATTTGTCTATAGAAAAGCGCAGTTCTGTGTAATCTAAGGTCGTTTAAAATCAAAATTCCTGCCTTAAATTAAAAGCTCCTACAATTCAGCCTTTGCGGATTTGTCGGCGCTGTTGATTCCGACAATTGGATTTGTATTTTGGATCTGCTGGTGAGTTCAGCGATAAATTAAAAGTTCCTTAGTGTTAGGTTTTCATGAGTCCGGTGCAAACGCTTGCTGTTATGTCGCTTGGAATTGCCGGTTCAAGATGTCATAACCATGTCGATGCACTTGATGCTTAAATCGATAACATCGCAAGTAAATTAGACGCGTATGAAGATAACCCACCTATATGGGATGGAGCCCGGCCTTTGCTATTGCCTTATTGGGGCTCAGTTCGAGCATTGCCAACCCGGATTTTAATTTAGCTGCTTTTTGATTGGCGACTTTAACTTTCACAATCGAAAGTCTGATTTCAGAAATCAGTTCAACGTCTTTGACCCGCCGAAGTAGCAAGACTTTTCTGCTGACAAACTCAATCAAGCATTGTGTTGTGTTATGTTGTCGCATTCGTTTGGTGTATCGATCAATGCAAAGCGTTGTTTTGCGCGAGTGTGATGGTTTATTATGCACTGTCAATATCGGTACAGCCCGGTTGGATTGCCCCGGGCTTGTATCAATATGTTGACTCCAGCCACGCTTGGGCATCTTTGTCACTTGAAGCATGTGATCAACTGGGGCGGGAACTTGGATTTAACGACATGTAGTACTCTTGTAGAGGGTATCCTCAAACTGTTGATTGACGGCGTGCAGGCAAGTTTGAATTTGTAAACCTTCCACCCCTGGGCGATTTTGCGCATTGCATCTCTTTTCTGGGAACTTTCATTAATAGCGACTACTCAATGACAAAGAAATAGCGCTAATCCCAGCTCTTACGTCATCAGCAACTGCAAAAAGCAGCCACAAATACTCCCAAAAAGCATTGTTTTCTTAGCTCGCTAAGTTTGCAAGTTTTAGTTGTGTAGACCGGTGTAGTTGGGATTACGGTCCCTTAATTGATATAGTATCGCTGATCAATAATTATTTTCGGCGGAAACGAAGAAATGTTACGACTTGGTAAACGGAAGCAATGCAAAACTTTATTTTTTCTCTGTGCTGCTGCCCATAATCTTAGGGCAGCCTGCTCGTGATTTAAGAGGAACACGACGTCACAGGCATATCGTTTGTTGAAAATATTTTGCTCATGCATTAAGAGTTAATTGTCGACCAGTCAAGTACATGTTGTCGCACCGAAACGAGATTTTGCAACTTGCATTCAGCTAAATCTCAGAATTGAATTTGCTTTAACTGATCTTGAGTGGGTAATTGTATGTCGTATTGGAGCAAGAAGATACTGCCGATTGCAAAAACCACAGGTGGTTCTGTTCGATATTTAATTGTTTTTGACAATATCCAATGTGAAATTGATTGCACTCATGAATGCGTCGCCAAGTATCTCGTGAATTATCGCCTTGGTTGTGCGACCGCGTACCTATAGTGCTTGATAAAACCGTTAAATTGTTAGATCAGCAGGTGGCGATTTTATATTTCCTTGATAGGGAAGTTGCTGCAATAATTTGAATCAACCGTGGCTATGGATAAATATAGCTCCAATTGTTAAGGAGTTTTTTGGGAATTGGATGCCGGTTCAGTGGTGCTGAAATTAGCCAAAGTTACGCAACCCGACCTTTTTAGGAAGGTCGGTAACTTGTTTCGTATCTTTTGAACTTTCGTCGCAGATCAATATTGTTCAGTTTTCAATAAAGTCCAGTTTCGCTGATCCAAACTTTGTATTCGCGACACTACTGCGACTCTAGGTCGCGCCGGTTGAACGCTAACGTGCCTAGTGTGCCAAGAATACTAGCGATTAAGATTATTATGTAATCTGTAGACCATCTAGGATTCGCAGCTGGTGCAAACACTATATGGTTCAGTATGGAAGTGTCCAAGATCCAGTGATTAATGCTAATTCCCGAATTCAGCATCTCTATCAAAAATGACCAAATAAGGATGCCATAAACTACGGTGCCGGTTAGTCTTGGGCGAACGCCTAGTGCAAAAATGCCTGCACCGACAACGAATGCTCCTGGTATGAGCGAATTGATACTAGCAAGTAACAACGTACTCATCGTTATGCCCACATGCTCTCCTAATATTCCGATCGAGACTCCAACAATTGTCAGCAGTCCAGCTAGGAGTATGACAACTGTGATGATCAGGGTTCTACCAGATAGCCATCGTACTCGACTAACTATTCCAACTACGAAATTATCAAGATATCCGTCGGCTTCGTCCCGTCGTATCACCGCGATACCATTCGCTGAATAAGCCATGATGAGTACCATTTGCAAAAAGAACACAAATCCTAAGTAAGTCGTTGCGCCCATAGCTTGTGATTGGTGAGCCAAACGGCTAAGTATGTTCGCGGTAGTCGGTGATTGGCTAAATCCTGCAACCGCCGACTTGGTAATAAGACCATAAAAAGTGGCGGATAAAAAAATTGCGATTAGCCAACCAAAAATATTCATGCGCGTGAGGCGAAACGCTGCTCCTAAAGCTGAATTCAGCAAGCGAGTATGGTTTTTAGATGTGGCACTATCGGCTAAAATACTGGTACCGAGGTCGCGGGAAGCGGAGAAAAAGATCGTCAACGCGCCCGATACGATGATCACACCAAAAATCGGCAGTAGCCAAAAAGGAGCGCTACTGGACAATGGCTCGAGTTTTTCTATCCAACCCAATGGGGTAATGTCGAGTAACCAGTGCGCACTAGTTATATCGCCCGTGGCACGCAATACAAAACAAATGCCCAAGATAGCAGCAGTTAGACTGGCTGCGCGGCCTCGGGTTGGCATCAATTGGCTTGCCAGAGCGCCAAATGTCAAAAATATGGTAATACCAGCTACTACGGCAAGTGCAAAAAAGAGTAATGCGCTAACGGTGACATCAGCGCCGCTTACATTGCCTGCTAGAATACAACTTATCGCCAAGACGATGTAGAACACACCCAGACTTGTTGCCAAGCCAACGAACGTATTGACCGACGCCCCTTGGGGCGTGGTCTGTCCAGACAGAAGCACTTCCCATCGCCCGGCGTCTTCTTCACCTCTAAAGTATTTGCTCGATAGCAATAGGGCCCAAATAGCACCTATGGTTACCATCAGACTTAGTGAGTTCCATGAGATAAAGGCTGCGGCTGTTCCATCACCTGGAAGACGTCCCAAAAGAAGCTCTATGCCGATATTGTAACGATATAACTCGCCAACTTTCTGGATTGCTGCTGCAGTTGGATACGTGTGAGCAATGGTCAATAGCTTTGACGCAAAGTAAGCACCGAAAATTAGACCCCAAATTAAAGCGCTTGCGACTGTACGCCGTGCGATAAACCTAGCAATTATTGTTTTGGATGAACGAATGGGCTTTGCTTCAAGTTTAGGAGAGACGAAAAGGGTTGTACTCATTGCCGGATTTCTTGATTAGTAACTTCTTCTTTTCCGTAAAGGGATAAAAACAGTTCCTCAAGAGATGGTTCGCTACTGAGTAGTGTTTTTGGATGTGCGGCAACTAGCTCTTTGAAAAGCGGGTCAATCGAACCTCGCACTTTGC
>JAJYGT010000176.1 GCA_021785005.1 Actinomycetes bacterium | reverse complement strand
GTAGCTCTTGATCCTAATTATTACTACTCAAGGGTATTTCTTGGAATTGCGCTTTTTGAAGATCAAGGCAATGCCATAGGTGCTGTCAAACAGTTCGATGCTTATTTTCGTTTAGCCCCACCAAACTCACTAACGAACCAGGTTATAAACACAATTAGAGCAGCGTATCAAAAGATTGGGAAACCAGTTCCTGTTGCTAGATAATTACGATTTTTCTCCACAAACAACTTCGAAAAGGTTGTGCAGAATGCGAGATTTTTGCGGTATTAGTACAAAAACGATAAGTATATTTTGAAGATTCAACTTGGGACTCAAGTGGCGAAACAGACAGGTTCCGGGGAAAATGAAGTCGACAGAAACGCAAATTGAACAAATTTTCAAATGAAAGATCAACGAGCATCGAACCTGCTCTCAAGCTAAACAATTACGTTACAAGGTTCGATTCGAGTAAGATTTGGTTGTGGGCTTTTTTGAACGCAATAGAAACGACTTAGCGGGAAAAGGCATTGATCCTTCTAGGTTGCCTCCGGGGCAATATTCGACTGATCGCTTTCCCGTGCTTCACGCTGGCAATGTTCCAAATTATGGTGATCTTTCAAATTGGACATTCGAGGTATTTGGAGAAGTTGACCACGGTTTCAAGTTGACCTGGAGCGAATTTTGCGAGCTGCCAAGTGTGGAAATACTTACAGATATTCACTGCGTTACCAAGTGGTCCAAGTTTGATACCAACTGGAAGGGCGTGGATCTTGCGATCATTATTGAACGCGCACAGGTGCGATCGAGTGCAACCCACATCATGCTTCATTCAGAATACGGTTTCACAGCGAACGTTCCCTTGAAGGATCTAGAAGATCATCAAAATATTGCAATTTTTGCCTACGAATATGAGGGTAAGCCGTTGGATCCCGAACACGGATTTCCACTTCGATTTGTAATGCCACATTTGTATTTTTGGAAGTCAGCCAAGTGGGTAAGAAAAGTTGAATTTATGAATGGGGATCGCCCCGGGTTCTGGGAACAAAATGGGTATCACATGTACGGGGATCCATTTCAAGAACAGCGGTTTTGGGGTGATTGACGCCATTGTTGGGTATAGTCCTACTTGAATCCCCACCTAGTTCACCGGCGTCGATCGATCTAAGATTTTGCTAATTCGGCGCGCTACCCTACAATAACGCTACTTGTTTTCTGATCAGACCGTTTCCCTCGAGACCTTGTACTGTTGTGCATCGTATGATGTTTTAGACACATTGGTCTTTGCCTGGTATTGAAGACGGCCGTAAAGTGACTTTGCGGTTACACCACTACTTGTGCTGTCAAGGCAGCAAGTAGTGGTGTGTAATTGGAAAATTCTCAGGCGGTTTGAGGTTGCAGGTCGCAAAAATAAAACCGGAGACGCCCCTGATTGCGTAAATAATTACTATTCGACCAACGAATGCGCGAATATGCATTTTTGAAGGAATGTTTTGTTTAGACGATGCAATAAAGGGTCGCGACATTGAGTTCTCGAAACTTGACTTTCGGTCTAAATGATGGCGTTGCTGTTTGATGCCATTGAATTGAAACGGCGACAACCGTTCGGATCATTAGTTTCCACCGCTGTTTTTAATCTTTAGTCAACATGTAAATTTTTCCCGGCGAAGCTTGTAACCATCAATGACTGCACATGACGTTGTCCCGATCGAGCAGCCGTTGTGCTAAACCCTGGTCACTTTAATGCAACCGCGCTAGCCTCTTGACTTCAATCCAGAAATAGGGATCCCTGCGATCTGGGCGGTTGCGGATGTGCTATGGATCCCGTGTGGGTTGTTTGCATGTCGAGGTCGTATGAAATTCACTTGCGGTCGGACGCTTCTAATGTCTAGAAACCCTCGCTACTTACGTCTTGGGGAATCTGTAAAATAAGTGCTCGGTATTGCGTTGCCCCTAGTTCGAGTTTTTAAATATCAATATCTTTGGAATCCAGAGCCTAAAATATTGCTAACAATTTCTTGTACTTCGCGATCGACGGGTGTGCGGCACAAGCCTTACATCATAACGGTACAGCAGGCATCGCCCTTGGCGCGCGATGTACTGGTTACCGGAACGGGTTCTCGTACCAATGTTTTAAGCATGCCACGCACTAGGCCACTCTCAAGGGCGCAAATCACTGGGTTAGCCACCGCAGCGGAACCGAATGGACAGTTCTCGCTAATGATAGTGAGTTTTTCTGAACCAGTTAATTGATGGGCTGCAAAGCCATGTGCGGTCAACGCGTCTGCTATTGCGCGCATCGCGAATTTGATAGATCTATGCGCAAGTTTGGGATGCATGGCACTTGCCAGGGTCTTGCCGTAAGCTTCCCCTACTCGCTGCGCAAGCTGTTCGGCTTCCAATGGATTTAGCTGCTCTAATGTAGCTGTCAATAACATCGACATTAGATCGTCTTTTTTGGAGAAATTTGAGGCGTCGGAGGTTATTGACGCTCCGATGTATTTTTTGGAGGGCCTACCCGCACCACCCGCAGCAGCTTTCTCAAGGTAGACGTCGAGGTATCCGCCGGCCACCAATTTATCCAGGTGATGACGTGCAACGTTAGGGTGCAGTGAAAAAATGCTTGCAACTTGATTGGCGGTGACACCCGTATTATCGCGTACAAAAAGATAAATCTCTCGGCGCGTTGGGTCTCCAAATGCGGCTACCACAGCACTCACGGTTGCTTGAAATTGCGAGTCTTCAGATAGCAATGGCGGTTCGTGATCTTTTATATGGGTAATTTCACTCATTGCACCTTCACCGAGACCTTATATCGTCAATATGAATTATTCTACCTAGATAGGAGAAAATGCCTTGTTTAATAGAAAGTACTGTTGAAAATGAATACTGAATCTCTATTTGAATTATTGAAAGTGGTGAGAGAGCCAGATATTCAAGAGACTTTAGGTGATCTCAACATGATTTCTGCTCCGACCAAGAAACTTGGCCGATATGCGGTCGATCTTTATTGTTACCCAGCTCCAGAGCATTATTTTGACAGTGTGGTTGACGAACTAGCCAATATTGCCACAACTGCGGATGTACGTCTAGAAATCAATCAGAAGGAGATGACACCGGGTCAAGTGGGCGATCTCGAAGAGCTGCTCTTAGAAAAGACCAAACAAGCTGATGGAACTTCGCCTATAAACATCCTTTCAATTCCAGGATCCAAGACTCGGGTACTCGGATTTTCATCTGGCAAAGGTGGAGTTGGAAAATCGTCAGTCACCTTGGGAATTGCTAGCGCTTTGACGGTCCTGGGTCATAAAGTTGGTATTTTGGACGCGGATGTTTATGGCTTTTCGATACCAAAGATGTTGGGAGTTCGCAGAACGCCATCGGTGATAGGTAAAGTATTAATTCCGCCGGTTTCCCATGGGATACGTACCATGAGTGTTGGTTACTTCGTATCTGATGATACGCCTGTCATTTGGCGTGGACCGATGCTACACAAGGCACTTGAACAGTTTTTAGTCGATGTGTACTGGGGAGATTTGGACTATTTGTGCATTGACTTGCCACCTGGCACTGGCGATGTGACGCTGTCATTGGCAGAATATATGCCAAAGATGGAGACATTTGTTGTTACGACCCCACAAGATGCTGCTGAGCGCGTGGCGCAACGTTCAGCTTTAGCTGCACGAAAGCTTAAGTTGCCGGTACGCGGAGTAATCGAAAATATGAGTTTTTTCCAAGGTGATGATGGAAAGCGCTACGAGATTTTTGGTGCCGGTGGCGGCGAGATACTTTCTAAATCACTTGAGGTGCCTTTGATTGGAAGTCTGCCCATTGATATTGCCTTACGACACGGTGGCGATGTGGGTGAGCCAGTGGTTTTTAGTGCAAGTGAATCTTTGGTGAGTCTTGAATTATTGAAAATAGCGCGGGCAATTGTAAAAATGGGTCCCGCTCGAATTTATAAGAGTGAGCTAAAAATTCGTCAATAATCAATTTTAAGGTTAATCGTTTTATGGGAACAAACCAACTTTTAGAAGGTTCCTAGTGATATGGAAAGAACCACCTTTGACATTGCCGAGCATAAGTCAGTGTCCTTGCCACGGAGAAGTTTTCTTTACGTATTAGGAACTGGAGCACTTTTTCTGGGTACCGGTTCAATTGTTGAGAAAATGTTGGGTTCATCGGTCGTTGGCGAAGCGACAGGGCTTGGTGGATATCACCTGTATTCCGTCAGTGGTGGGTTTCCTGTCGTAAAGCCAAATCAGTATGAGCTAAGGATTTCGGGACTGGTTCGCAAGCCGATGACACTTTCCCTTGACGATCTTTATCGAATGAATCAAACATCGATCGATAGTACGTTTCAATGTGTAACCGGGTGGGAGGTCAAAAATCAAGTTTTTTCTGGTGTTTCGCTGGCTAGCTTGGTCGCACAAAGCGAACCCCTTTCTTTTGCACGATTCTTGAAATTTACATCTTTTGACCACGTATATACAGAGTCGCTTTCACTTAGCCAGCCCGAATTCCATAAGTCAATCGTTACCACGCACATGAATGGTTCGACGTTATCGCTTGGGCACGGGTTCCCAGTGCGATTATTTGTTCCGGGTAACTACGGATATAAATCAATCAAGTGGCTTTCTGGAATCGAGCTGGTGGAAACCGACGAGCAGGGGTACTGGGAACAATACGGATACCCAGTTAATGCACAAATTCCGACCTAGCCAGACTGTGGGAAGCATGAAGGCAAAAAATTACGGTCAAGATAAGAATTTGGGATCGTGGTACAACGAGCTAGGACCAGCGACAACAACGATTCATAACCTTGCTTCGCTTTTCTTGTTGGTATGTATAGCGAGTTCTTTCATTCTTTACATCGGACCCCTTGAGGGACTGATAGGACATCGTGAGGTAGTTAGAGAGCTGCACGTCGTTTCTGGGTTGCTCGCAATGTTGGTCTTGGTTGTGGGATTCTCAAACGTCTGGGGTCGCGCAATGTCAAAGGTGTGGAACTTAGCGATGACCTGGTCATCTACTGACGATGAGTGGATCCGTAGGTGGAGAACATCGCTGCGCCGTCCCTATTACGAAGAGTCTGGTTTAAATCCCGGTCAAAAAGTTGCTTTTGCTGTGGTGGTGGCATTACTTGCTGTACTTGTTGTTTCAGGCTTGATTTTAAGGTTATTTGCCTATTTCCCGCTTTGGCTTCGAGTTGGGGCGACTCTTTCGCACACCCTTTTTGCTTATGCGCTGGTGGCGTTGGTTCTTACTCATCTATATTTTGTAGCGCAAAAGTCGTTTCGTCGCTAAAGGTGGTTGCTAATAATTCTTGTCCTAGGTGGATAATTTTTTTGGTAATGAGTAATAAGGATAACTCGTGACCAGAGGGTTCTAAACCGCGCAGTCATGGGCATCCGTAGTCTAAAACGGTATTTCGATTATTTACTTCAAGCTAAATTTCTGTTGAATTACGCGAACCGATGAACCTGATATAGTAGCGTTATTATATTGCCTGTTTAATTAGGGAGACGGGGTCGAAATGACCACAAATTCGCCTTTTTTGTAACGGCTTTGAGTATCGGGGGCTGATAATAACTAGCGCGCCTGCGTCTGCATCTACGAACAGCTATTTTTCTACTCAACCCACAGGGCTAATATCGCGGCAGCTTATTTGTGAGCCTGGTGGGACGTGCGGAACTCAACAGTACTTCGAGGCTGGCCAATCATGTGAAGGATATGCAATTGGTACGTGGGCATTGTCAGCTTCAGGCGAGTTGATGGCTTGTGTTTTGATATATACCGGAACGGGTGTTGCCGTTCAGCAATGGTGGCCCGAAGCGTGGTTCTAAATCCGTTGGACGGAAATAAAAAGGCTAACTCGCAAGATGGACGCGATGCTTATAACTCCTGGGTATTTCCCTCGATCGAACTAGCGGAGTTTATGGCGGGCGTTAGATTCGATGTAACTCGTGAAAATCCATATCCAAAATTGCGTCACGAGTTCAAGAATCCTCCACCAGCAGGAGCGCTTCTGGTGAATTGCCATCGCGCTCCATATCTGAGCCTTAGTCACGAGTTACGTGAAATTTTTGGCGAGCTTCGAGTACTTGATCATCGGGTAAATCCGACATCGCGACCCGAAGGCGAATCCTTTACCTTAGCGGGTAAATTTTCCGCCGTTTTGGTTGGAACTGACACTATTCAAGCCCCGGTCAAAGAATTGTTGTCGCTGCGACAAGACAACGCTTCGGTGCTATCTTCGGTGGCCAGAAGAGCACTTGAGGTTGCTGGGCGGATCGCAAAAGCACAAGATTGGGAAATGGTTTCGTCGGCACTATTTCTTTTTGTGCTTTTTTGTTTTGATGCTCAAGTGTTGCATCTTGCAAATCGTAGGATCTTCTACGAAAAAGGCGAGCTTTGGCAAGGAAGCAATGAAATTGTACAAAACCTAAGATTGCGTATGCTTGAGCAGAGCCTAGACGAATTGATTTGTAACGAGACGAGACTATTACAACGTGATAGCCAAGACGCAATAGGGCTAGAAATTTATCGCAACCTTTTGGACAACGAGGTAAATACAACTTTGTTCGAAAACGATTCGGCGCTTGAATCGATCGATGCGTTTCGATCAACGATGTTGTCACATCGGGATGCATGGATGAATGATCATGGATTCAGATTGCAAGTTATTACCGAAGACGACTATGACCTTGGACGCATTGTCGGCCCCTTGACTGATCGAGGGCTTGTATATGGGGGACTTTTTAAAGGTTCTAACTCAAC
>JAJYGT010000004.1 GCA_021785005.1 Actinomycetes bacterium | reverse complement strand
GCAGTAACTTCCACGTAACAGCTAACGCCAATTCCTAAAAGCACGTGCTCATTCGCGCTTATCCGTCGCGCTTGTTCGATTCGTAAATCTTCATAGTGCGCGATTTCGGCAACTCGGTTTAGTGCAAGCTCGTAGTCCCCTGAATCGTATTGCGATCCCATTAATGTTTGGTAGGGGAATTTGTCTTTGCCAATCAGATTTTGTCTCCGGAACTCAATAGGATCCATGCCTATTGTTTTTGCTCCCATGTCTATCACGCGCTCAAGAAATGCTGTCGCTTCGGGCCGTCCCGCACCTCGAAGCGCTCCAACTGGCGGCGTATTGGTCGAGGCCACTGCCGCCCTGAATGAAATTTTAGGTATTTCATAGACACCTTGAGCCATTGATTTGGTGGATCCGATTACAAGTCCACCGCCAAATCCACCATAAGCGCCAGCGTCGCCGATCATACGTGCTCGCAATCCAGTTATCTTTCCCTGTTTCGTCAAACCAAGCTCAACGTACTGCAACTGGTCGCGACCCTGCATGCTCAAAAGGTTTTCTTCACGCGATTCAACCCATCGAAGTGGTTTATCTAGTGCGATAGCGGCCGCAATTACAGCGACGTGTTCCGCTGCCACTCCGGCTTTTCCGCCAAAGCCTCCGCCGACGTCTGGAGAAATGACGTGAAGTTTGTCTTCGGGAATAGAAAAGATTGACCTTACGCGATTTGCAAAGAAGTGTGGCATTTGCGTCGATACGTAAATCAAAAGATTGTGCTCTTGATCAAATTCCACTGCGATCGAATTTGGTTCCATTGGTGAGACTGCCATGCGTTGATTTTGAATCTTCGCACGTACCACTACTTCGGCATCATCTAGGGGATCCTTTGAGTTCTCGGCAATTATTGAGGCGGCCAAATTTCTAGTAACGTTCGGATTCAACTGAGTTGTGTCAGGCTCAAACACCGTAGTTTTGTCAATCACTGGTGGTAGGTCGCGATAGGTAACTTCTATCAGTTCAGCGGCATCTTCTGCGGTGCTGATAGAGTCTGCAATAATCAAAGCGACAGGATCGCCAACGTATTGAACAAATTTATTTGCAAGCGCTGTGCGCATCAAGTGCTGATTCAATGCAAAGAATGGAACAAACGAACCAATTCCAAGGTCGCTATAAGTTAAAACAGAGTGAACCCCCGGCAGCTCTAAGGCGGAGGAAACCTCCACAGAGACTATTTCTGCGTGCGCAGCAGTGGACCGGACGAATCTGCAAAATAGAGCGCCTGGGTGTTCCAAATTGTCCACGTAACTAGCCTGTCCACGCAATAAATGTGGATCTTCAACTCGGGTTACCATCGTTCCTAATATTGATCCAGGCATATTGTCTCCAATGTTTTAAGGCTGTTTTTTAATCTAGCGGACAGATCGGATTTAGCTTGATGTGTGTTTGTGTGCAGGTTTGATAGGTCCACGAGAATTCGGATTCAATTGAAGTCTCTACGAAAACACTTTGCGATTGCATGTCATAGAATACTAACGCTGCTAATTACCAGGACAATAACGTGCTAGTCTTATCGGCATTAACGTGGTAGGACAATGCGGGCCCACAAGCCAATGTCAATCAGATAGAAATGAATTTATGAGAGTTCGATTTGCACCATCACCAACGGGATATTTTCATGTCGGGGGAGCCAGAACGGCTTTTTATAACTGGCTCATGGCACGACAATGTGGCGGAAGCTTTGTGCTCCGTATCGAAGATACAGATGCGGAACGCAATCGAGAAGAATGGGTTGACGGAATTTGTGATGCGCTTTCTTGGCTTGGAATAACCTGGGATGAGGGCCCTTTTCGACAAAGCGAGCGCTTGAGTTTGTACGCAAATGCAGCCGAAGACTTGTTCAATCGGCAAAAGGCGTATTACTGCACATGTACGCGCGACGAGATTGATGCGCGTACAACTGGAATAGGACGAAAACCCGGTTACGACGGACACTGTAGAGATTCGAACCTCGGACCTTCTTCTGGCGGCGCCTTGCGCTTTAAGGTTCCAACTCCAGGTGAGACGCGTTTTGTAGATTTAGTTCGAGGCGAGGTCGTATTTGACAATCAAAACCTAGAGGATTTTATTCTGGTCAAATCCAATGGTGCGCCTCTTTTTGTTTTGGCAAACGTGGTGGATGACATAGATATGGGCATAACTCACGTGATACGAGCCGAAGAACACCTGCCCAATACGCCGAAATCTTATATGGTCTTTGAAGCTCTGGGTGGCGCTATACCTCAATTTGGTCATGTGCCAGTATTGGTAAACGAGAAGCGGCAAAAATTGTCCAAGCGTCGAGATCGAGTGGCGGTAGAAGACTATCGAAAACAGGGGTTTCTAGCTCCTGCAATGTTGAATTATCTGGCATTGCTTGGGTGGAGCCCAAAAGATGATCGCGAGTTTATGACCGTTGAAGAAATGATTCTTCAGTTCGATATAAACAACGTGGGGCATTCACCGTCATTTTTTGACGAGAAAAAACTTTTACATTTCAATGGCGTGTACATTAGAAATCTGTCTGAAGAGGATTTCTTTAATTATTCTCTTCCGTATGTCCAAAGCATGTCATGGTGGATTGACACTGACTTGAACCGGGCCACGTTAAAGTCGTCCTTGCCATTAGCGAAAGAGAGAATCGCAATACTCTCCGAGGTTCCTGAGCTGGTTCGTCCCATTTTTGAAGAACCTTTGTCATTTCTTCCAAATGTGCGTGAGAATGAACTCTTGGCTAATCCGATGGCAGACGAAATTCTCCAACGAGTAAAGCTGGGCATTCTGGGTCTTGGCAAATATAGCCACGACGAGATGGAAGAAATGTTGCGTGGTCTATCGGTGGAGTTTTCTATCCCTTTGCGTAAGCTTCAGGCGCCGTTGCGGGCAGCAACAACTGGGGCTAAAGTGGGAATGCCTCTTTTTGAAACGCTAATTCACATTGGCAAAGAAAAGACAATCGCGAGAATCGACGATGCCATTAGGGCAATAGCTCTTAGTAGGAGTTGAGCTTTGTACTACCGTAAGCAGCTTGAGCTCCAAATTGATTAGGTCGATAATCAAACTTGTGGTGGCTGGAATATTGGTACTGGGAATAGTTTTTAGCGCTATTGTTTTCCAGATATACCAATACGGACACCAAGACTTGTCTGAACCTGCGCCAGCCGAAGTAGTGCTCGGTGCAGCTGAATTTGGAGGTGTCCCGTCTAACGTGCTACGAGCTCGTCTCGACCATGCGGTACTTTTGTTCGATCAACACCTAGTACCTTTAATCGTTACGACCGGTGGATCTGAACGAGGAGACATGTATACCGAGGCTGAGGTTAGCAGAACGTATTTGTTATCTCGCGGGATACCAGGATCCGACATTGTTGCCGACGCATCCGGAAACGATACCTACCAAACTTTGGTATCGGTAAATAGTGTTCTTTTGGCGCGAGGGATTCGAAAGGCCATTTTCGTGTCTGACGCATTTCACGAGTTCAGAGTATCGCAAATCGCTTCCTCGTTAGGAATCTTTGCCATACCGTCGCCTACCCATACCTCCCCGATCAAAGGATTCACTGCAGTGAGTTATTATTTGCGAGAGGCGGTAGCCGTTTTGGGCGCTAAAGTAGTCGGTTACAAATTTCTAAGTATTATAAGACACGGTAGCTGAAACTTGCCAACTAGATTGATTTCGTATCATTCGGGGGTGGTGTAATTGGCAACACAGCAGGTTCTGGCTCTGCTTTTGGGGGTTCGAGTCCTCCCCCCCGAGCCAGTATCGTTTTGATTAAGGTACGACGTTGGATATAACACTTTGGGCGATATCAACAATTTGATACCCACTTCACCAAAGTAAACTTGCGCGCCAAAAGGCGCTTATTGAAATGTGATTTTTCTCGGACAGCACTTGCGTGAGTATTGTGCTTCACAGGCTCGAATGTGAGAAGATCGCGTTTTTAGGCACGGGTATTAGCCAACTACTATGCAAGTTGATTAGGGATAATTACTTTACGTTGCCCATTGCGCAAGGCTAATTTCTAAGTTTTGACGTACTCTAACTCGAACGTCGAAGACGTAGGTGGCACCCAGCTCTTAGATTTTCGCGCACCGCGAATGTGATTTGAGTAATAGTCCTCTTTGCGAGTTTTGGGTCGCCACTGATACCCATTGCGTAACTCCAGAACTGTTTAGGCAAGTACCGAGCAGGTCAGATGATGAAAACCTAAGCGTCCGACGCACTGCAAAGCTCTACGATCCACCAAGTGTGTGAAACAAAGATTTGCATGTCGATGTAGTGGATTTCGCCGGTGTCATTCGTATCGAGTGTTCGAAAAACGCTAAATTTGTATCGTAAAAAGTAGTCAAAATTCGTTAGGAAATTACAGAAATCGCACAGCGTTCAAACGAGAAATTGGCATTAAAGCCAATTCGTTGTCATCAACTTGCCATTTAAGTTTCCCGAAACTCTGCGGTGGTTTGAGATATTTGGAGTCGTATGTAGTCAAAATGCTTCACTCAATAAGACGCATTCGACCCTAACGAACGTGGCTTTCATCCATAAGAATGTAACTTAGTCGTAAAGTGTGATCGATCTTTAGTGAATGTTGTATTTTTAAGGAACCCTACCGTGCCTAAGCCCTGTTTGTCTTCGCGGAGTATAAATGTATTTTGTGCTGCCAGTCTTGCCTCTAGTTTTGGCTATGTGAGCAGAATTTTTGTTTTTGACTTTGACGCCTTGATAAATACTTGGACTGGCCTCGCCTTAGATGCCGCTGAGGTTAAGGGCAATCTTTCAGTGACTGACGCAAACGGATCGCGCAGACCTTTGCCTTTGTCCCAAAAGCGGTCGTTTAAATGTAGAATTGGCGGTTCAATTGCACTTTCAGAGCACGACTTCGTACGTAATGCTACGATCCTTTGCTCGGGCTACAAACACCTTAGACCTGAGATTGAGCTGGAAATCAGGATTAGTAAAGATGGCCAAGGATCATCGGCGGTAATCTTCGCGCAAGGCAGGCCTGATAAGGAGGTATGCTCCGGTGCACCAGGGGCATGTATAGCTGGTGGCATGAGGGGACATAATGCCCAAACTAAGGCTCTCGAGTCTCTGGTCTCATTTTTGATGGACACCATGAAAATGTCAGTTGGAAGCGTAGCAATACCGTAGGCAGACATAAATATTGTGTCGCGGTGCGTTGGCATTTGGCGTGTAGGCTATTCGTGCGCTTTTAATTGCTATTTGGCCCCATCGTCTAGCGGTCTAGGACATCACCCTCTCAAGGTGGAGGCACGGGTTCGAACCCCGTTGGGGCTGCCAATTTTGATGGTGTTCGTATTGTGACGGGTAAACGAAAGCGCGCTTGAACAATGATGTTGCAATCCTCTATCCTCACCATCAAGTTTCTAGTGCGATTGAACCTATTGAGCCAGGTTCAGACATGTCAGAGTAATCTAGCAAACCCACTATCGCGCACAACTGTAGCTTGAGTTTGCCGGATTCGCTGATACTGAATTATTAATATCTACGAGTGAATAGCTCTTTCCGTTCCAGCTATACGACAACGATATTGTGTCAGTTGAGCTATAAGCGGCCGAGCCACTAACGGACATAACGGGTGCCTCGCCACATACGGTAAAGGAGCTTCCGCTCTGGACGCTCACCCACGTATTTGTCTTTTCAACCCCATCAATGGGCCGAATTGCGCCCCCGAGACGTTCATGACGGATTGAGAACGCATTAGTCGCTATTTGGGTACCGCGCCAATTATGTAAAGTAAGAAAGTCCCCGTAAAGTACAATCTCTTTTAGGCCTACCCATTTGGATCGACCATGTCGAAATAGGGCTACTATAAATGTACTTTCGTTTAACCCACTGGCATAATAAGGTACGAGATCGTAAACGATGTTTGCCAATGGCTCAAGTTGTTGCGACCTTCCCTCGATTAATCCGTAGCGACCCGGCAAACCACCACTTGAGATGTCCGTAAAAATCGAGTTCGCTATAGCGTTAGATTCCATAACGCCAGCGCTCACGATATCAGAACGGCTGCTACTAGCGCTACCTGGCTGATGGACGTTTCCTGATTCTGAAGTACCACATGCAAAAAGCATAAGGCCATAAGTAACTATCGCAATATTCCTCATTCTGAACTGCATTTGAGTATTAAGATCACGTTCGTGATCGAAATAACGCTTGGCGTTAAAAATGTTAGACATGGGAATCTGCATTTTTAATTACCGCACCGTTATGACATAGCCGCAATCATGACCCGGAGGCGGATTACATCTCTGGGAAAAATTGTACGCATTCTCCGGATCTCCATATTTCCCATAGATTTACCCTTCACCCCAGGTGACTTGAGTAAATGGATCAGTCGTCCAATCAGGTGCCACAGATGCCATCTTGTCTCCGGGATCAGCTTGTGGTATTTGATAGGCAGCACCTGAGTAGTTGCAGTTGGGGTAAGTTCCACCTCCGTAACATACATACCATTCCCAGCCACTCTCCTTTTGCCAAAGTTGATATAGATAGCTCCACTGATTCGAACCCCAGCCAAAGTGAAACATAGTTTCTTGAGCATAGGTTTGAGGAGAAAACCACCTAACGGCCCAGATAGCAGAACTTGAGTCGTAGATAACTACGTTAGAGTCACCTTGAATGGTCAAATACGCACTGCCTCCACCAATTCCATTGGTTCCACTTGTCCACCTAGGTTGATTTGACGAGGAGTAAACTACCAAGTTTTTGTCGGTTTGCATAATTGCCCAGTTTCTTGACTCCTTAGATGT
>JAJYGT010000002.1 GCA_021785005.1 Actinomycetes bacterium | reverse complement strand
GCACAGACAGAGGTAAGAATGGCCAAAAAGTCAGGAGACATAAGCTGGTGAGCGGAGGTACTGACGTGTATAGGAATAGATTTATTGTGTGAATCTCTCCATCTGAAACTGTCTTGACATGCACGTCTTAGTGCCCAGTGTCCAATCGAATCACTGAGATCACTTTTTTCGGCTAACGGCATAAATACAAACGGATTAATTGTCCCCCTAGTGGGATGTATCCAGCGCAACTCAGCGTCGATACTAAAAAGTTTCCCACCAGCCGTGTGAACAATCGGCTGGTATAGCATTTGAAGTTCTCCATTCGAGAGTGCCATCGTTAAATCCGAGGTTAAGCTTTCAGGACGAACTAATTGATCTTGCATTTGAATTTCAAGCGCTTCATACCGCGCTCCACCAGCTCGTTTCGCGCGGTACATTGCCATATCTGCGTGATGGAGGATATCCTCGGGGTTGTGTCGATCCGTTGACGAAAATGCTATGCCGATACTCGTGGTCGTTAGGATTTCGTGGTCCGAAAGTAAAAAGGGTTGGTCAAATGCCGAAGCGATTCGGTCTGCAATAACATTTGCTTCAGCGGGTTCGTCGAGATCTACACATAAGACTACAAACTCGTCACCTGACATACGAGCCAAGGTGTCCCCTGCTCGCAAGACTCTCGTTAAACGTTCTGCTACTGCAACCAATAACTGGTCTCCGGTGGCATGCCCATACATATCGTTAACAGCCTTGAACCTGTCAAGATCAGCAAATAGCACTGCAGTAACTTTGTTAGATCGTGCATCCCGTAGAACGGCTTGGTTTAGGCGCTCAAGTAGCAAGACCCTATTCGGTAGTTTGGTTAGAGGATCAAGCAAAGCATTCTCACGGGCTCTTGTGGCCGCCTCAATCAAATCAGAACGCGCCTGCGCGTTTAGAAGGTACGCGACCGTGACATCAGCTAAAATCTGAGCGACGGCGATATCACCAGAGTCTAAGTCTCCGGGCATGTCACGATACAGATCTAAAGCTCCCATCCGACCATCGTTATGGATAAGTGGTATTGTGAACACGGCACCTAATCCCACCAGCTTGGCTCTTTCAACAAACCTCTCGAAACGAACTTCGTTGGCGAGATCGGGCACGGATATAATTTCTCCTGTACGATACGCCGCCACACAGGGACCTTCATCGAGCTCGGTCTGTAGTTTCTCGAATTCTAATGCTTTGTTGCTTGACGCAGCAACATAGCGCGGTACAAAGCCTTCGGATATCAACGTGACGCCAGCTCCACTGATTGGAAGTACGTCAACAATACGCGCGACCAAGCGATCAAGGATGACTTGAATCGGGAAATCCGTCACCATCGTACGGGCGAACTCACTCAACACCTCTGATAATTGGACCTCACTCGCCACGACCCCTCCGTCATCATAATGAACACACTAAGCTCGTGGTAGCGACAATGCATTTTTCTAAAGCCCAATAGTCGACATAATTTTAGCTTTACCGTATTTCGTAACGAATAAAACCTTTCCATATTCAAGTGTTTTGAAAATTTAGTGCGTGCAACCAAACTTTATTACACTACCAAAATACACTATCATGGATCATAAACATGCGATACAAGCTATTACCGCTAGCGTTCAGCTTAACCTCGGCGAACCAACACCAAAAAGCCAGCGAAAAACACTCTGGGTCGCTGTCAATACATTGTCTCCAAGTTGTGTAGTTTGCACTACCACTTCGCCGTAAAGCGTAAAGATCGAAACTACCGAGTGACAGTCAATTTTGCATGGCAAAAAACGTCACAATCCCCGGGTGACACATTTTGTTGTCGAACACCGAGAGTTCTATGACCCGCGCACAATTATCAATAAATTAATTCCACCACCTGTGGATCGCACAATTCCAAAACCTTTCGAGCTGAACTCACAGTCCATATCTGTTTTGCTAAATTCGGTCATGAGACATTTCATGATCATCGCCTAACTCCATTGCCAGCACACCAGGTTTTAGGCCTGGGAGGAAGAATG
The DNA here is from genome assembly GCA_021785005.1 of Actinomycetes bacterium. Lineage (GTDB taxonomy): Bacteria > Actinomycetota > Acidimicrobiia > Acidimicrobiales > Acidimicrobiaceae > Acidithrix. The sequence continues at coordinate 4,800 of JAJYGT010000002.1, read as the reverse complement.
GCAGCTCGCTAAAATGTTTCTGACCCCTAGGCAAGTACTCATACCCGAAACTTTGTCCGACGACTCCTTGGTAATGACGGTAACAGGGTTGGACAAAAATGTAAATTGTCGCGCTCGGTGGCTCGCAGATCTTTAATGCGCCTTGTGGTTTCTACTTCGCACGTTCTTTGAATCCCAATCGCACAACACCTAAATGTCACTAGCTCCGGTATTCACTCAGATTGATAAACACGTATTTCTTGGATAGCACCATTTCCCAGCTATTTGTCCTACAAAGGCAGACGAACGGTTCAGACCCAAGCATGCCAACGGTTCATTCTTATGGTTTCACTGTGACGCGCGATGTCGCAAGGCAATCGCATTGGCGGTGCACTATTTTGTCACAACTAGTACTTTAACTTGCAGTCAAAGTACTAAGCGCGTATACTAATTTTATGATTGAACTCGGACTAGGTAGCGCTATGTCAACCGCAACACCTAACGCTTTTTTTGCCCGCTGGATTGACCATAGTACGTGGCCAAATTGGTCTCCCGACACAGAATGGGTACGACTTGATGGTCCCGTGGGCGTCGGAACCCGCGGAGTGTTAAAACCAAAAGCGGGACCAAAAATCAAGTTTGTGATCAGCACGTGCGCTGCAGACTGCGAATACACAGATACTGCTCTTTTACCTGGTGCGCGATTAGTATTCCAACACACGGTTGAGGAGGTTGAGGGCGGATCCAAGCTTCGCGTGCGGGTCACAATCGAAGGGTTTTTGGCCGTTTTTTGGGCAAAGGTCATGGGAGGTAGTTTCCGGCATTCAGTTCAGGCTGACCTCAACCGCCTGGTGCGTATCGTGGAGAAAGTATGACTGTTTGGCTTGGAGTGGCATCCGCGGAACATGTTCGACGCGGAGTGAATCTAGGAATTGCTCAAATCGGGCACGGAAAACGAACTGGACTAGCAAGGATGAAAGCCGGCGAAACTTTGATATATTACTCACCGGTTGAACGCCTAGGCAACAAAACACCGCTTCGTCAGTTTACGGCAATCGGCACGATCGCCGACGATGACATCTGGCAGGCTAACGAAGGTGACTTCAAACCTTTTCGGCGACGTGTAACGTATGAGGTCGCTCGGTCCGTGCCAGTCGAGGACCTTAAAAATCAGCTCCGTCTTACCGCAAAACCCAATTGGGGATATCAGCTCCGTCTTGGCTTGGTGCAATTGGATCCCGCAGACCTGGTCGTATTACGTGAATCGATGGTAGCGAGGTGACACCTAGGTTACGAAGTGAGTTTGCCAACGCGAATGACAGTCCGGGCCTGTTGTTGTGGCGGGTCACCAACACCTGGCAGGCCGCACAGCGCGCTGCATTGCTACCATTGGGTTTAACGCACGTCCAGTTCGTACTCTTGGCATTTCTTACCTGGCTAGATTCTGACACTCCGGTTACCCAGCGTGAACTCGCCGAACATGTACATGTTGACCCGATGATGACATCGCAGGTGCTTCGGGTTCTCGAGGCTAAAGGATTAGTCCTTCGGACACCTCACCCAAGTGACGCGCGCGCCCGAGCACTTAAGGTCACGAAAGCGGGCGCGGCACTTGCAAACAAGGCCAATTCCGTCGTAGAGTCTGTAGATCGAAAGTTCTTCAGTCTCTTAGACGACCTGCCTCGCTTCACCCACATGCTTCAATCTCTGACCAAAAATCACCGAACCAAGCATTGAATCCATCAATGTCAGCGTAGAGTTTTCGAACCGATCAAATGGTTAACCTGAGTCTCTTTTCGAACTGAGAACTAATGATTGATTTATTTTTTTGAACCACCAAATAATACATCCTTTCGCTATGGAATTTCACTTGTGGAATACTTCGAATCTAAGTCAATTGACGCTTAGTGCGCTTGTCGATTTCCGCCTTGTCAGTGTCTTACACCTAAAAGTCAAATCTCTGCCGTTTATTCAGAAAGCCGAGGCGGCCATCGGCTGTGCGACGTTCGAGAGTAAGACCAGTTCGCGCAACACATGTGAGGTTGCGTAAGTCTCTTTAGTGCCGTATTGGCTTTCATAACGAGTCGAACCTGTACCGGGGATTGCACATCTTTAGGCGCACGACCCCGGCTAGTGTCTCAATTGTCGCTTAAGGTTGCCAACGACAATTCACAACTCGTCAATGTTCTGGGCAATCCGCTAACGGCGATATCCGCCCATTAATCTGGGACCTAGCGACGCATTACGAACACAAGATTTATCATCTTTTTACCGCAGTCCAAGCTTCAAAGTTTATCCGACCAGCCGACACGAAAACGTAACGGAGGTTTTTAGTGCAATATCTATCCATCGACTCACCTTTGATTCACCTCCGCATATATACAGTGCCAATCAAGCGATCTTCTTCCTGATCGCTGCGTAAATCGCCAACACTGAACCGTCGATGTTCAATACTCACAAGCCGGCGTATCTCAAGATTGAAATCCACGAAAATACCGCTGAACTGACTAAAAGTATTTGGAGTCCCCAGCGCGCCAAGTGCTCATTCATCGCTCGCAACAAAAGCACTGCGACTAAGCTACCCACCAAAGCGCCAACACCGACACTGACGATACTCTGGAAGTTCGCATGAGTACTCGCAATATGAGCCAAAAACGACGTCAACAAATTCGCAAAAGTCAACATCAAAGTCAATCCTCTTGTCGCCCGCGTCGACAATCCTATTGATCTAAGTGCGAAATAAAAAAGGAATCCTCCACCAACGCCAAGACCTCCTGTTAGACAGGCAATTGCAAAGATAAGCGTCAAGACCAGAAAGGTATTTGTCCGGAAACCCTCGGGTCTACCTTTATTAGGACTTTTTTTCTGAAGAATTCCATTGATAGAAGCTCCGGTTATCGCGGCCGCCAAGACTATCTGTAGCGCTATCGAGGGCAACGAGCGTGCAACGACTGATCCAAAAAGAGATCCAGCGGCGGTCGCTCCAATTGTCTTAGCACTTATACCAAATGGAATACTTGATATTCGCGCATATGCCACACCGCCCATTAAGGTGGCAATGATCCCTTGGATAGCCACCAATGGTCCAAGCGAATACGCATTCAAAGCGTGTTCCATAATAACCGACACGATCAGAAGCATGCCGGATAAAAATAAAATATCGCCCCCGGAACCAATCATTACAGCTGCAAATGACGACAAAATCGCCAATAACATTTGTATAATTGACAGTGTAGAAAAAAACATTAACTACCTTGCCAACCTGTATGCGACGGGTCGCACACGCAATTTATGATCCAAAGCGACAAGAAAAACATTCTCCAAAAGATATTGATCGCGCAATATGCGCATTCGCTTGTTAAACGCATGAGCGAACTTCAAACCGAAAGTATCGTGACACAACCGCCCTGATGTATCGCATCGGAAAAAAGACTTATGAGGCTTCGTCGTTTGGGATTAGCAGCGCCCGTGAGTTCGATCTAAGAACGATACTTGCGATTAGCTTTTGCTATTTTGAGCGCTGCAGCGTTGAAGTCAAGTAAAACCGATCGGCCCGATATCGAATTACCTCTAGGTCTAGCGGCGTGCCATCCTCTTGATAGATAATGCGTTGAACCAATAAAAGCGGAGATGCGACTTGAACTTGCAATATCTCAGCAATGCTTTCATCGGCTGCGACTGCCTCGATGGTGACTTCAGCCCAGCCAAGCGCCTCTTGTTGAAACTCTTCTAACAAAGAAAAAAGATCTTTGCGATCCAAATCGGCTTCTAACAAGGCCTCGGCAAAGTCGGTTCTAACATAGCTATCATCAAGTGAAAACGGAGTACCATCAACGATACGGAGCCGCTCAACGAAAACCACATCACTTCCCTCAGCAACCCCCAACTTTTGCGCGACCAACGCGTTCGCTTGAACTTGGCGATCAGCTAAAACTGTATTGTCAACTGAAACATGATACCCTTCTAACGATTCAGCGAGTCCCTCTAGTTGGTCTAGGCGTTGACACATTTTGCTATTTTTTAGCATGGTTCCCACTCCGGGAATTCGAGCTATAAGACCCTCACGCCTCAATAGGTCCAAAGCATCGCGTACCACATTTCGACTGACCCGATATTCAACTGAAAGATTGCGCTCAGCTGGTAACGCATGACCTCCAGTTTGCACGGCTCCCAAGGAGCCGTCCATAATTTGAATCCTCAAGGTATCTCTAACCCATCTAGCAGCATCCGATTTGCTACCAACGTAACTACGCGTAGCGGCCCGAGGAAATTGCGACCTTGATGTAACGGAGAAGCCCATGTGCCAAGCTTAGAACTAAAATTCAGCATATTTATCTATTAGCTGTTACCATTGCATTACGCCAGAATTCACCCAAAATAAACTTCTTTCACATGCACTTTTCAATTATGCCTCCCCATTACGCCAGTCAGCCGACTAGGTGAAAAAATAGTATGAAAACTATATTGCGCCACGTAAGATCGCCCCTAGTTCATCAATGGAACGCCCTTGTGAATGGCCAATTGACAAAACAACACGCGCTCGATGAGGGGTCAGTCCTGAAACAACTATTACATTATTTTGCTCCAACATCGCAGAACCTCCCGGATAACCATACAGAGCTGCAGCGCGCGCGTCAGAAGTTCTACTGACAACCACCACCAGCTTTCCCGCATCACACGCTCTTATTGCCGCCAATGCTTGTGCCGGCGGAAGATTTCCGGCGCCATTTCCTGCTATCACCAAAATGTCACTAGTCTTAGCCGCGAACTCAATGAGAGCCCCATCGTCTCCTAAACAAGCAATCAACATTGGAATATTAG
>JAJYGT010000156.1 GCA_021785005.1 Actinomycetes bacterium | reverse complement strand
GTCGGTTTCATCGATGCGACCGACCCTCGAATGCAAAAAACTACTTTGGCCATTGAAGAAAGGCTCATGAAAAACGGTCTTCTACGACGCTATGAAACCGAAGATGAATCAGTAGATGGCATTGTCTGTGATGAGGGAGAGTTTCTCCTTTGTAGTTTCTGGCTCGTTGATAACTGGGTTCTATCAGGCGACATGCAAAAAGCGATAAAACTGTTCGAGGATTTATTGTCACTGTCAAATTCCTTAGGACTTTTCTCAGAGGAATACGATATCAACAAACGAGTTATGCTGGGGAACTTCCCCCAAGCACTCACTCACATTGGCGTTATCAATACAGCTAGAAACTTGGCGAGCTATTCGTCGCCGGCTCGCTTGCGAGCAACACAGTGAATCTTTTTAGGCTCAACACCGCCGCAAAATAACTATCTTGAGGGGAATTAGTAAGATTTGTGTCAGCAACAAGTCAACGACAAAATAGTCCTGTCACCCTTGTCAAGCTTGATGTCGTAAAAACACCGTAGTGGGTCTTCAAAATAGTCAGCATCCTTAGTTCACTTTGTCCCAATGCACAGAGCTTCGAGAATGCGCATCAAAGAACCTACTCCCATCTAAAATATCACTTCAAAAAAAATCACTCAGAGTAGAATTGACAAGAGTGAGAACGCTATGACAAACCTGACTTGGCTATATAGTTCATGTACACGACACTGAACGTAAAGAAAGAAGAAAGCGACACCGATAATACTTCAGCGAATTCTATTTACCCGTCTCGACCATACCTCTACTTTTGGAAATAAACATCAAAGCAGTGAGCGCAAAGGATAATGGAACAATATCCAAATAATACGCTGAATAAGCTCAGAGCTGTCCTTGATATGTCGAGCAGACTCCTAAGCGCTACGGACGAATCCGAGTTGCTTGATGCGGTGGCTAAGAGTTTTTGCGACGAACTCGGTTATGGACTTTGTGTTATCTTTTTGCGTGAAGCTGACGATTTTCTGCATGTGCGGCATCAGCGAAGTGCGACGGGTTCCATCGACTTCAAAGCTCCGCAAGGATACCGAATTCCTTTTTCCGCTTACGAGAAACTTGCCGCGCGTGCACAGCGAATTGGAGGGGTACTTTGGATTGATGGACGCAGCGCCGCACTCAACGACCCTGAAATATCGAAATATATTGTCCCTACTGAACCGACTTTTGGGTCGTCTAATGAATGGCACGCAAAATCGCTGCTTTTAGCGCCTCTTTTTAGTCTCAATGGCGCCGTGATCGGCATGATCGCACCTGATGACCCCCTAGATGGATCGTTGCCGTCACCCGAAACTTCGATAATCATTGACACCTTCGCGCATCTCACCTCAGTCGCCCTTGAACTTGTTAGAGCTCGGACCAACGCCGCAGCAAAGATTAGAATCCTAGAGGCACAGCGGCAGCAAGTGGCCCGTCTCTTTGCAGCCAGCACTACCGTAAAACGCGAACGCCAATTAGAAGCGATGCTGCAAAACTTTGTCAGGTCGATGGCCGAAGCAGGTAATTTTAACCGCGTGGCGTTGTACCTGTTGGACCCAACCAGCACAAAATTGGTACTACGGGCAACGCACGGGCTCTCGGCAGATGAACAAGAGTTTCTTCAGCAAGATTCGCTGGAGTTGTCCGCCTTTGCGCCAATGATGCAACCAGAAATGCGGATAAGCAGATCCTACCTATATGATCACACAAAGTTCCAAGTTCCAGATGAATTGATCGCATCGTTGCGAATTCCTGCCAGCACTTCACCTTGGGAACCCGGCAACTGGCATTCCAAAGATTCCCTTACAATCCCACTCCTTGATGAAGATGAAAACCTTTTGGGTATTATCAACGTAGACGAGCCCACTGATGGATTATTTCCCGAGGCATATCACGTCGAAGCTTTAGAGTTCTTTGCCGATCAGTGCGCGATTGCTGTTGCTCAGGTTCTAAAGTACCGCCAACTAGAAGTGATGGCTGAAACAGATTCCCTTACTCGAATACCAAACCGAAGTGCGTTTGACTTGCGACTTCAAGCAGAAATAAAGTACGCAAAAGCGCAAAATCTCGGTATTGCCCTTCTGTTTATCGACCTTGACCACTTCAAGAGGGTCAATGATACTTTTGGGCATCTTGAAGGTGATGCCGTTCTTAAGGCGGTTACAAAGCGGCTGAAAGCATCGCTTAGAAAAGTTGATTTACTGGCTCGATTTGGCGGTGAAGAGTTCGTTCTACTGCTGCCCGATACCCCAATTGTAGAAACTATGGCAATCGCTGAGAAGCTTCGAGCAGCTATACAAAGAAATCCGTTTTCCACCTCAAGTTATGAAAGCGTTGATATAACTATCTCCGTTGGGGTTGGAGCACTCGAAAAAGATGAGATAAAAAATATCGACTCAGTCGACGAAATAGCCAAGGATTTGATACTTCGCGCCGACCATGCACTTTATCTCGCTAAACACCTCGGGAGAAACCGTGTATGCACCTTTGACGAGGCACAGGGTCCGCACTCGTTATCGAAATAAGCAGAAATTACTCCAACAATTATGATCTTTTTAAACCGCTCCATCAAGTCGAGTCGATCGCGTTTTAACGAACCCGTTTTAAAACAGGATTAGCTTACAAGAAAAAGCGTAATTTGTCCTTATTGTGGGCGTTGATGGTGATGGCGTTAGTCTTACAGTTGGAATATCTGCAATTTTCTAGTATCGATTCCCTGGGACTTTCTCGCTAGCGACAAAGTTGTTGTATTGTGGATTCTGTTGGGAGAAACTTGTGACTAACTGGGACACTACGGGCTTACCCCCCGCCGCCGCACAAAGAATGCAGTCAATATTAAAAAGTCGCGTTAAGGGTTCGATGCTTAGCGTTGCTGGCGCTACAAGTATTTTAGGCGTCGGCTTTTCTCCAGTAAGCGAGGTTATGGGCGCAATCGTTCTAAATACCACAGGTGCGACCTTCCCAAATTGCGGTTACTACCCTACGTCATTTGGTCTTGGAATGGGGTACGGTTACCAAACCCAAGGCACAAATAGTCAATATGGTTTCGCACCAATGTACCTCCAATATGTGGATGTCTTGAATAACGGATGGTCAAAAGCCCTAGAAAGAATGACCGTCGAAGCAAAAACCCTCAAGGCTGACGGGGTAATTGACGTGCAACTACAACAGAACCACCTCGGATCTAACTCAATAGAATTCATGGCGATAGGGACCGCAATTAACGCTCCAGCTTCAAACCTCCATCTGAAAGAGCCCTTTACAACCCATCTCAATGGAACGGATGTGGCTAAATTATTGATACATGGATATGCACCGGTGAAGACGCTAGTCGAGATCTCTGTAGGCGTCCGTCACGACGACTACAAAACGTTGTCTCAAGCAAGCGCGTTCGCTCCCAACACAGAAGTATCTGGATACACAGACCTAATTACAACGACGAGAGCAAACGCTCGACGGCGCCTTGAAGATAGTGTTAAGCGAAGCGGAGCACAAGGAGCGATCGTGGATTCTATGAGGCTAATGGTTTTTGAAAACGAACCCTTTGAAAATCATCGTGATCATATCGCCCAGGCTCAAATTATTGGTACAACCATCACGTCTTTTAGCAACAGTCACCGACCAAGTAACCCATTAACGTTTTTATCCCTCAAATAGCCATACCAGGAGCGCAACTTGTCAAACGAGAACGATATCTTAGATCCAACATTGCTTGGAGTACCCCAAGATGCGATCAAACGACTTTCAGAGATGAAGCCTGGACAAGCAACATCTCTATTTACGTCGGACTTGAGCGTGAACGAGTTTCTTTTAGTACGTGAGGCTGGGTTCAGGCCGCTCGGCCTGGTCTTTGGATCGAGTATTTACCATGTCGGTCTTCAAGTTGGACGCTGGAGCACGAACCAGGAATTAACCAAGCTCTCCGAAGCGATGTATCATGCACGCGAGCTAGCCATGACGCGGATGGAAGCAGAGGCTGCAGTTCTCGGAGCCGATGGCATCGTTGGCGTGCGGTTAGACGTTGAATTCAAAGAATTTGGCAATGACATTGCAGAATTCATCGCAGTCGGTACCGCAGTAGTTGCCGACGACAAAAGTCACAATTGGAAACCCAAGGGCAGGCCGTTCACCTCAGATCTCTCGGGACAGGATTTCTGGACTCTACTGCAAGCAGGGTACGCACCGCTCGGCATGGTCATGGGCACCTGCGTGTATCACATCGCGCACCAGCGAATGTTTCAATCTATGTCCAACTTCGGACAAAACGTTGAAATACCACAGTTCACTGAGGCTCTTTACGATGCAAGAGAACTGGCGATGTCCAGAATGCAGGCAGAAGCTGAGGAATTCAGCGCCGAGGGCATTGTTGGAGTCCAATTGCTTGGTTTGCCTCATCGTTGGGGAGGGCACACCACTGAGTTTTTCGCAATTGGTACTGCAGTTTCGCCGTTGCGTGACAATCATATAATATCTAAGCCACAGTTGGTTTTGCCACTCAGTGACTAGCACCTAAGACGGATAAAGATGGAAGACTTTGACCAAGAATCGTCAGTTGATATGATCGCCGCAGCATTGCGTGCCGATGCAAACGATCTTTCAACGTTAGCTGTAGTATTGAGCAAAAAATTAACGGACATCCTTCCTGCGGGACATGTTACAACTTCGTACTCTAGGTCACTTAGCGACCGCGTCGCCAAACGAGACGGACACTTAAGCGCGCTTAAAGTACTACTAGACAACATCTCAATGGATCTCACCCAAGATCGCCCAGGACAAATGTCTTGCATGATTAGTCAGGTAGTAAGAGGCGTAGTTATCTCGCGCAAAGAAGTACAGCTAAGCGATTGGCTTCAGGTACTAGCCCAGGGACTAAAAGAAGCTGCAGCCAGCAGTGCACAGGCTAGAGCAGCCTTACAAAACCTTCTCAACTGACCTAGTTTCGGTAACTACCACTTTTAGCCAACGTGAAGCGCCGACGTAGCTAGGTTCCCAAAAAACGCATACGAAGAAATCGAACCTAGAATATCGAATGACGGGTAATTTTTCCCCGCTCACCTTTCGCTATGAACCATTCGGTGCCGAAGACTTCGACGAACAGTTGGTCCGATAGGTTGAAGACGAAAGCGCTTGACTGAACTTGACTCTCGTGCTTGGCAAGTGCACTTCGCTTAACCATTACCACATCGCTAACGTCCACTGCCATGTTTATTAATGTCGCCGGCATGCCAAAATTCTCAGCATCTAAAGTTTGCTGATCCTCCAGGGACATCGAAGACGGGTCTTGGTTCTTTTCCCTGTTCATAATCTCGGTAACCTTATCTCGATTCATGGTTGCCTGAAGTACGTCAGCAATGCCCGCAATTTCCGCGGCTAGCTTGCCAACTCGGTAAACCATGATATGATCGGGGTGACCATAACCGCCAATCTCGTCATAAATGGTCAACGTATCAGCCATTTCATCTGAAAGTATCGCTGCCAACTTTTTAGCCGCGGCATCAACATTCGCTCTAAAAAAAGAAAGCTCGTTTTCATTTGACGCAGTACCCATCATGCCCGAATCTTCGTATCCAAGAAAATAAATCTTAGAAATTCCAAGCACCGCGGCCGATTCAAGCAGCTCCTTGTGCCGTACAGCTTTGAGCTCGCTGCGATCATTTAGGAACCCTTCTGGATATTCTCCTTGTTCTCCCCCGGTTGCCACCACTAACACTACTCGATGTCCATCTTGTGAAGCTTTTTTTATGGTTCCGCCGGTGATTAGACACTCGTCATCAGGATGAGCATGAAAGCAAACCAGTGTAGACATCTCGACCTTTCGCTTTGCGAGCCCATTTGCAATTATTTGACTCAACACTCTTTAGGCTACACCCAACACACGAATTATTTGGCTGGTCCCACGATTGTGTCGGTCGCACACCTGGGGACGCCCATGGCGGCCTCAACAATAATACGCTCACAAAAACACTGTTGTGGTTACTAAAACCGCTGTCAAAAAAGATCCTTATCCGTCAAAAACAAATCCACCCAATTCACAAAGTAACTTTAATGACTCACAGAAAAAATTTTGCCAGACTTATGAATTGATATTTACCACTGGTTGATCCTAGGCCCACGATGCATTCCAGGGCAGTGACAATCTATATAAGAGCTACTTACAGGCTGATAACATTACAGCTACTAGAGTATAAAAGTCCATTAGGCGGGTAGAAACTCTAGGTGGGCTTAAAGCTAATCACTAGCGTCGCAAAGATATTAGGCCGTGCGCAAAAGGTGGGTATCGCTTTCAATTTACAAGCGCATAGCGTGCCAAATGGCAAACTTTGCAGCTCGGCGAGATAAACTTTGCCTGAGTCATTATTGACCGCAAAGACCCCGCCTTTAAATAACTCTTGGATCCTGCGCCTAACAGGATTTTATCGATAACATGTTCGCCCAAGTACGAGACTTGAAAAACAATCATACTTACATCGGCCTTGTGGATGTTTGTCATTTGCGAAGCTTTTTTTGCGAGTCGTTGATTGTACGAGGCGACATGCCGGTGACCAGGTCCTCACTTGCGCATAATCAGGGTGTCTCGCTACAAGGAAGTCTTTGACGCGTGGTATAACATCGGACCTGCTTTAGAAAAAAGCCTCCCAAATAAACCCCGGCGAACGATATCGAAGCTTACGAGAAGTTTGTTTTGGACGGATGCAGCTGTCGCTTCCAACCCTTTTGCTGGCAACTGTGAATTATCGCCAAAACCAAAACACCAACGCAACTTGAAAACGTCTGTCTTTGATAAGTCATCACTTATTTCTTTTAGACGCTCTTAAATCACACCAGCTATCAGTGCAC